>NZ_JBFRDK010000239.1:0-7564 GCF_052113545.1 Paenibacillus sp. TAF43_2 | reverse complement strand
CATCTCACAGAGATTAGATCGTATTAAAATGTTTCATACGGATCGAGGCAGAGAGTTTGATAATAAGCTCATTTCTGAAGCGTTGACAACGTTTGGCGTTACACGATCCCTTAGCCGAAAAGGCTGTCCCTACGTAATGCCGTTGCAGAAGCAACATTTAAAATCTTCAAGACGGAATTCGCTAACCAAGTGCACTTCCTTACGGATGAGCAGCTTGATGTCGAACTCCATGATTACGTCCATTGGTTTAATTACCATAGGATTCACGGAACACTAGATTATCTAACTCCTGTTGAAGTCAGGAGTATGCCCTTATAAAAGTTGTTCAGTTTTATGTTGACAATCCAATTTCATAACCTTTGCTTCATCGAAACCTTCCTTACCAATACCGCCACTTACAATGATAAAAGTAAAGTAGCCCCCATTATAAAGCTCTACGGACTTATCTAATCTTGCTTTTAACCGCTCAGAAGGCTGTCCATTAACTTCTACTTTATTTCCTAATACTACAGCTGCGTCAACTGGTTTCAATTCATCATTCAACCCATCTATTATCACGAAAGTAGTATGAATGATAAACCAGATGCAAAGACTTGCTACTAATATTCCAAATCGTTTAATGAAAATATAGTTCAATCTCTCACCTGCATTCTCTCATATTTCTCCATAATCATACCCAAATTTTATCACACATGGGTGCATGAAACATTCCACGCAGACGTGCCACCGACTTAAAACTTTATATGTATTATCAAAATTGAAACTAATTGCCCGGCAGTTTAATGCCACGCCAGCTGCTTACATCGCATTGGCCATATTCATTATCGCCCACAGCAACCACCGTGCCATCAGATTTAAGCCCGATTGTATGCGCATTACCTGTGTTCGTTGCCCTATGAACATTACCTGCCGCAATCGCCACAATATCGCTCCAGCCGCTCACATCACATTGGCCATATTTATTATCACCCACTGCCGTCACCGTTCCGTCCGATTTAAGACCAACGGTATGACGACGACCCGTCGCTATTGTAGCTTTAGGCCATCGTTTCACCTTTAACGCCGCATCAATTGGTAAAGTGTAATCCATGTTTTTCCTCCTTGAAACAAAGCTTATTTTATGATCAGATCATGCTCCTTGCAAACTGAGTAAACAACTAACATTTTAAGCATTTCGCACATTCAATAAACGATCCTCCCCGATAGCACAATCAATTATCTCAGTTTCATAGCTTTAGTGTCTTAGATTTCCACACTCGATACAGTCCGACAACTAGAAAGATAAAAGCAACAACTTCTATGATTCTAGGGATGATATTCAGTATTGTGATCATCTCTCCAAATGTCATTCCAAGCGGTAATGTAGTACGGTTCGCATCATAAGAATTAATGAGTCGACTTATTGTAAAAGGTGCAATAAAATCATAGATCTTCAATAATAAAATAATAAGAAAGAAGTAAAAGCCTGCAATGAAGTGATTTTTCTTGCATTGTATAAGACCAAAAACTAATAAAAATAAGAAAAAAATCGAAAATAGACCTGCAAATATTCCTAATAAAACCACTAAATCACCCCTTTTTTCACAAAAATGATATTAATATCTTACATTTTCCCCTAGGAATAATCCCACTATCTTGCCCGTTAGAATAATGAAACGAGCAGGCTACCGTAGTACCTGCTCATCACTGTATCATTTAATTATAGTTCTCCGTTACTTCATTAAACGCTGCCGCTGCTTATTTCTTTATAATAGGTATCCATATTTCGCTTTTAAATTGCGGTGATGCTACATCTTTGTGCTCATGCCAGAGCATTTCCGGCCCATCACTTAACTCATATTCCGCAGATGGAAACCATTCGGAATAAATACGTCCCCAGGTCTCTTGAAGTGCACTCGGAAAAGGGCCGACAACTGTGAATACAGCCCATGTAGAGGCTTGCACCTCCAACTGGGCGAAGCCATCTCCATCTTTCGTTGTGGCCGCCCCAATGTAATGATCGAGCTCTCCTTTCTCCTCAAACCGCTCTTCACTAAAATTCGTGGATGCACTGATTAGTCCTGACGGTTGAACATTCGAATAACTCTTAATCTTATCAATCATTTCTGGGGTGAGTCCTTCAAACATCGCTGCAATCTCCGGATTCACCCCTTGAAATACGATTGGCACTCTTTTTTTGATTCCTACGATGCGAAAAGCCACTTTGTCTTCAATACGGTAATTCATTTCACTTCCTCCTTTGATAGTCAGTTGAAACGTCATCCGCGGGAAGGCTTTGAGGGACTGTCCATGGATTCGGGCTTCCGAGGGATTAATTCCATGCATGCTTTGGAAAGCCCTAGCAAAGGAATCCGGCGAAGTATATCCGTATTTCATCGCAGCATCGATGATCTTGATGTCACTGTGGCTTAGCTCGAGTGCTGCCAAAGTTAAGCGTCTTCGGCGGATGTATTCCGACAGAGTAATKCCTGCAAGAAATGAGAACATCCGTGTAAAATGATATTCTGAACAGCAGGCAATTTTCGCAGCCTCCTGGTAGTCCACATGATCAGTAAGATTCTCCTCAAAATGAAAAACAACCGAAGAGTAACAAAAAAAACAATGAGCAGCTGCTGCGGCAGACTACTCATTGTTTTCACTCTAACGTGTTCCAATAGCTGAATCACTTTTTTTATTTTAAATTAATTAAATCTGGAAGTTCATTGAACTATCGTCCCAAAAATCTCCAGCCAGGTGCTAACATCACCTTCGGGATAATGCACTAATCCATAATCGATAAATCTTTTATAAACCAAGCGTCTGTAGCATTATGCTCTGAACCATTTAATGGTTTTTCAAGTTGTTGGAAACCTAATTTAATGTAGAGGAGGTTTGCTGCTTGAAGTTTCTTCAATGTTTCTAAGTAACAATGTGTATAGTGTTGCTTGGCGAAGTCGAGTGCTACTTTCATAAGATCATTCGACAGACCCATACCTTGAGCTTCCGGTGTAATGTATAGCTTTTGCAATTCACAAATTCCCGGATTCCGCCCAAAAGGTGCAATCCCCACACCGCCTACCACTTCGTTTTGTTCATTCACTACAACCCAGTACTTTGAATTTGGTTGTTCCTTGTAATATTGTGCCAGACTGCTGAGTTGAGGGTCAAAATATGCTGTTCCCGGAATGTTTAGGTTAAACGATTCCAACGAGCGTCTAATAATTCGCTCTATTGTTTGATTGTCCTTTTCTTCAATCTCACGAATTTGCATTGTTACATTCTCCAGTATCTAAGTAATTATAATTTATTAATTCTAATATTATTCGCCAAATGATTCAAATTCAAGTATCCTGGCCGTTAGCTCAACGAGGCTGCCGTTTAACATGCCGGAAGCCTTGTCTTTGTTAATGTTAAGCTATAGTTATTCGTCAGTTCAATTTCTAACACGACAATGACTTTATTCTACGAAACACAAAAAAAGCCGCGATTTACGCGGCACTTAATGAGATAAAGTTGTTGTCAACCGACACATGGCTGTGACAAGTCAGGTTATGAGATACTAATGAGCTCTTTGCATTTTTAAAACTAAAACGTATTATAGATATTTTCACATTCTTCCCCGGTCGGTTCATAAAAGCAGTGCTTCTTCCAACGTCCTGCGAGCGGCTGATTATACCAAGTTGGCGGACATGGACCGGGATTTTCGAATGATCCTGGACGGAAATACCATAGGGAGAATTTGGCTGGCCAATTCCGCTCCCCATTCACTGCCCGTTGCGCCAGACGGCGTTCCCTGTCTCTTGCATTTTGATAGTACAAACTATGTTGCAACGCTTCGAACGCATGCTCCTGGTTGATCATTTGGGGAATTGTACGGATATTTTTAAAATCGGAGCAATTCCCTCTTATTCGGTTAATGCCAACATTTCCAACAAGCAGCATTCCCATTTCGCCTTCGGTCTCCGCTTCAGCTCGAAGCAACCTTGCCAACATGTTAATATCCTGTTGCCTTGCTTTTACGACTGCCATTGACTCACCTCTTTAGATTTCTAGACTCATCATATTGTAGGTGAAGCGAATGTGTTACTCTGGCATAAGAAAGAGCGATAATAAATTGCCCACCACACTCTTCTGCCCGTTAGTTTAATGAAATATTGGTTGCATGTTCTCCATTAGCATATTTAATGAATGTACTTTGATCCAAGATCTACAGTCCACTGATTATAAAAAGGATTACTTCATTTCCAAAAGGTCCAGATTGGCTGACATTCACTTTTTTAACCGCAATCCGTCCAGTAAACTGATAAATTGTTTTTTGGTAGATGCCTCTTTATCATGCTTCGTGAATTCCAATACATATATTATTTTGTCTTGAATAGGTATGACTGCGAAATAGACGTCATGCGTACCGGTCAGGCCTGAGGCTGCCGTACCGTTGTCCGCGTCAAGCGTATACAGCTTGCCGCTTCCGATGGAAGTATCAATTTCTTCTTCATCTGTAATTTCACTATGGTTCGGCTTATACATTTTAAAGCTGAAATCGTCAGTAAACGGGTACATGACAACACTTCCGAGATTGATTCCATTCTCGTCGGTGAGGGATGCGCCAAAGTGGTCTTCCATATTCAGGCTCCATCCCTTCGGCAGGGTCAATTCCAAATTGGAGATGCCGTTTTCGATCATTGAATTTGGTTGGCTTGATTTCGAATGTTCCCCAGAATCAATGGTGTTTTCGATATTCTGGGTAGGCGAAACAGATACGTTGGTTGGGTCATTCTTTGAGGCGATATCTTCCTGGTTATCAGAGCAACCGGCAAGAACGAAAACCAGCAGTTGAACAGCGAGTAGCAGTTGCGTTTTTGTCATTCTTAGACTCCTTTTAGTTATTGAACTCAAACTAGAAGTAGAGATGGTTGATAGACACATACTAGGCTAACACTCACCTGCTCAACATTGAGTATTATTCAACTATCGTTCTCCGTCAGTAAAACAATAAAAGAGTTTTATATGTCTATGCGACCGTGTTACTGATAATCGTTAGAAAACCGTTCATTGACGCGGTATCCATTAATTGATTAATAGATTGACTTGCGGTATAGCTAAACAAATACCATTGTTTTTCCGTATCGTCATACAACAAAACTTTTGGGGAGTTTGTCAAAGGTCCAGCTGGATAAGATTCCATTAATGAGTAAATATCAAAACGTTTGATGCTTTTCCCTTTTTGATCTAAAAAATCATATTGCGCATTTTTATAATATGCTCCAGCTTGGACGAGTTGAATCTGCCACGAGTAATCAACTGGAGCTTCGACCTTGCTGCCTTTGTTTTCTACAAAAATAGTATAAATTGCTTCGTAATAAGCATTCACTTTGATTTGTTGCTCTACGCCACCCATAGTCATATGGTATTCATGCTGCAATGCTTTCACTTTTATACCATCTATGACTAATGGCTCGGTATCAACGGTTACGATGGAGTTTTTGTAATTGACTGTGCAGCCAAATGCTTCTGAAATAAAGCGAAGTGGAACGATTGTGTGATTATTTTTTAAAAATGGTTTTACATCAAGCAGTACCGTTTTACCGTTTATGACTGCTGTACTGCTGTTTAGTCTTAATGTTACTTTTATTTTGCTTTTAGTAAGTGTAATTTCAGAATTTGACCAATTGACCTTAGCTCCCAAATTTTCACTAATAACACGTAACGGCACCATTATACGATTGTTCTTTATTTCGGGTTTCACAACGGATGCAATAACAAAACCGTCAACTTTTATTTTGAAGTCTGTATCTGCTGCATATGTAGTTGACGATGTAATAATTAGAATCAATGCCATGACAAATGCTGATAATACCTTTTTCATCTTAAAAGCTCCTTTTATCAAAAATAAAAGTGGTAGCTATTAATCCCAAAATTTTTCATCCGAGCACTCCTTTCCAAAAAGACCGTTAAAACAGAAATTAACTCCCTGTACTGGAGATCATTGTTCACGTAAATATAGACGCACATCGATAATAAAATGTTCCTTTTTTTAAGTTCAATATTAAGTTGTACTGCCCTTTATTTGAGTAACAGCGGCTATTATTTTGAAAAAAGTGCCGTTAATTAATGGGTCAAATAGAAGCTTTAATGAGCACCTGATCGTGGGGATAGCCGAATTCAGAAACCAGCATCTGTAACTGTAAGGCGTATGCTTTTAGTGTGTTTGGACTAAATCCCTTAATCTGCTTATCGACTACATACAGTCTCCACAATTCATCTAAATTCATAATAAAGCTTCCCATTAAACCTCATAATTCTAGAGTTGCTTTTAATGAGAAGTTTTAATATATTTAGCGTTCTCCATTAGCACAATGATTCTCTATAATCGAAGTTTGATCTATACTTCTCCCCAAAATATTTCAGTTTCATAATCGAATAGAACAAAACCATCCTGATTATTCCTAGCAAATAGATTTCGCAGTTCCGTCATCATCGGTTTGTAATTGGGATGCCCAGGTACAGGACTGTAGGAAGATGATAGCAACCGGCCTCTCAAGCCCTCGAAATCAAACTCCTGGCTCATTCTGAATCGCACCTCATGCATCGTACCTTCCTTGAAAAAAGAGTGAAGCATCGACTGGGAAATGTTTTTATGATTAACTTTTACGTAGTCGGTTCCGTATGTATGGAGCAGTTGATCGTACTCTTCACGAAATGTAGTACCGCTTGTAATACGGGAATTCCAGATTAGTATTACTCTCCCGCCCGGCTGTAGAATTCTACGAAACTCGGTTTGCGCTGCTAAGCGATCAAACCAGTGAAACGCTTGTGAGCAGACAATAAACTCAACCGTCTGATCAGGTAATCCAGTGGATTCTGCAGAACCTGATATACTCTGAAAGTTCGGATTGCTTTCTAACATTTGCTCGGCGGCTACCCGCATTGCCTGATTCGGCTCGACCGCAATCACATAGCTTCCGCGTTCCAGAAGTAGTTTTGAAAAGATGCCTGTACCGGAACCGATGTCAGCTATTTTACTGTTCGAACGTAAACCGACGTAGTCGTACAAATAATCAACAGCCTCTTTCGGATAGCTCGGGCGATACTTCAAATATGAATCAACCCGGTTCGAAAAGCTTTCTTTACTGTTCATCTCACGTCACTCTCCTAGTATTTCTTACTTTCATTTAGTGAGTCGTTCCTAGGACATTATATTTCATTTACTTTTATCCAAAAAGTGTAACTTACGGTTTTCTAATTTCATGTTTTTGATTTGATCATTTCCATGCTAACATCCCTATATGGAGAATCGCTTTTCTCTTATATGCTCACGTTTTCTTAGATTTTGACCAAGTATTCTTCTTCTCAAATAGCATCTAGATGGAACGAAGTTGTGAATGAAAAAAATGGCGGTCAACCCTCCCACATCTCACAGCACATTTGAAAATCAGGATTAAATTTCTTCTATAGAAACTTGTTTTCTAGGACTAAATATGTTGTTTCTTAGCAAAATACACACCGCACCCAATATCAATGATAGTAATCCCCCTACTACAATGTATTGTGTACCGATTATTGATATAAATAATCCACCTACAGC
>NZ_JBFRDK010000238.1:0-7586 GCF_052113545.1 Paenibacillus sp. TAF43_2 | reverse complement strand
CACTTACACTGGATAACGCGATGGAAGGTGTGAAGTTTTTTCTAGCACCAGATTTCTCAAGGATCACATCCCAAAGTGTATTGTTTGCAATGGGTCAAGCTTTTTTCTCCTTAAGTGTCGGAGTATCCGTCATGGTTACATACAGCTCTTATTTGTCAAAAAAGGAAAGTTTGATTCAACCGGCTATTTCTATCGTAACCATGAATTTGCTGATAGCATTATTAGCGGGATTGGCCATCTTTCCGGCTGTATTTTCACTAGGTTTAGAACCAGCGGAAGGACCTGGCTTGTTGTTTGTAGTATTGCCCGCGGTATTTGATCAAATTATTTTTGGGGAAGTTTTTTTATTAGGCTTTTTAGCATTATTTTTATTTGCAACATTAACGTCGGCCTTCTCGATGCTAGAAATCATTGTAGCTTCTATGGTTAAAGGCAAAGAGGAGAAGAGAACAAAATATGCCTATATGCTTGGTGCATTCATATTTGCGGTAGGCATTCCGTCTGCGTTATCCTATAGTGCTTTTGCCGACATTTTAATCTTTTCGAAAAATCTATTTGATTCAGCAGATTATTTAGTAAGTAATATTTTGATGCCGCTTGGCGTTTTTTTGATTTCGATTTTTGTACCGCTTAAAATGAAGAAAAGCAAGCTGCGAGAGGAGTTATTGCAGCATTCTCGTTTTGGCGCTACTGCCTTTACTATTTGGTTTTTTATTATCAGGTTTATTATTCCTCTAGTCATTATCATCGTATTTCTTGATATTACTGGAATGCTTGATAAAATAACTTCATTATTGTAGTATCCAACATTATGAGCAAAAGAAAGGGATACCCATAACCGGGTATCCCTTTCTGTTTTATTTCCTTGCTGTAATCATAAATCGTTCTGAATTTGTTCTGATTCCTTGTTCGGTTTGGTTGTTTTTAATAAATTGTTGAAGGATTTGAAAATCTGTCTCGGATTGTCCGAAGTTCGGAATAATTGGCGTGTGTTTCAATAGAAAAATGATGTCTTCAGCCGTCTCAAAATAATCGGTTGCGTTGTATTCAAATGACTGAATGTCTGTGAAGCCTGCATCAGCTAACTCCGCAATATATTGATTTTTCAAGACACCTTTTTTTGTACCAAATGACTGTCCTCTTGTCCTCTTCCGAATGCCTCTTTAAGGTTGAGCTTATCGTGCTCACTAACCTGTTGGGTAAAAAATACACCATCGTTCACCAATACTTTTGCGATTTCTTTGGCAGAAAAAGCGGAATGTCTGCAAGAGACTACATTGAAAAAGTGGTCAGGAAAATCGAGCTTCTCCGCATCCATTTGTAAAAAGCGTATATTTGATTTATTTGATTGTTTTACGTTATTTAATGCGGTCTCAATCATGCCTGTGGAAAGATCAATGCCAATTAGAAGCAATGCTGAATCTGCTATTGATAATAATGCTTCTCCGCCGCCAGTACCGATATCAAGCAAAAGATCAGACTTCTTGCAAGACTGGATGACTTCATCATAAAAATCCCATGCGATTCCTTCTGAGACAGATTTCACTTTGCTGAAATCCCAACCGTTGATTTTCCCGACTTGATCATAAAATTGTTTGTATTCTACTGCATTCATATTTCTTCCACCTTCCAAAGAGGATAATAAAAAAACAAATGGATTGCTGCCGATATCCGTTCAAAATTTAGTTTCATGTGGTCAGAAGGACAGACGATCCCCCTCTGCAGCTGGTACGCGTTTTATCCAGCCCGGAAACTAATTACTTCGAACCATTCGGAAAGACATTCCATTCACCTCGATTGAAAGATTGTTCTCATTATATGGCAAAGTGAGCTTATCAATCAAGCCATCGTGCAAAATGTGCCGTTCCCATATGGATGGAGGAATCAATGAAACTAAAATAATACAGACGGCCCCTTCATATACATAAATACATGAGGGGGGATTAGAAAATGTGGATGCTCATTCTAATGCTAGTCGGATGTCTCTCAGGTTTTTTTCTGTTCAGAAAAAATACTCTGACCGTCACTAATCAGACAGATCAGAGCGTGCGGAAACTGTCCATTATTATTCCAGCTAGAAATGAAGAATGTAATTTACCACATTTGCTTGAATCCCTTAGGTCGCAAACGGCTCAACCCTTTGAAATTATTGTGGTAGATGATTATTCCGATGATCGAACCAAAGAAATTGCTGAAGGCTATGGGRTCAAAGTTATTTCAAACAGCAGCCTCCCTAAAGGCTGGACAGGTAAGAACTGGGCGGTATGGAATGGATATTTGCATGCCTCTGGTGATATGTTTGTATTTTTAGATGCGGATATAAGACTGGCGCCTAACGCCTTGGCTTCATTAATAAAGGCTAGGGAGCGATCGAAGGGTGTGATTTCAGTTGTTCCTTTTCATCACACCGAGAAGCTATATGAGAAGCTTGCTTTGATTATGAATGTGCTTGGGATATTTGCGTTTACATCGGTCTTTGAAAAGAAAAACCCGATGAAAGGGCTCTATGGCTCCTGCATTGTCGCATTAAGGGAGGATTACGAAAAAATCAATGGCCACGAAAGCGTGAAAGCAGAAGTGCTGGACGATTTGTTTCTAGGCTCCAAATTTATGGCAGYGGGCGTTCCAGTCAATAATTTTATCGGATATGGCTTAGTTTCTTTCCGCATGTATCCTCAAGGCATTCGAAGCGAAATTGAAGGATTTAGCAAAGGGGCGGTGTTAAGCACTTCGACGCTTAGTCCGTGGACGATTATCCCGATAGCTATTTGGGTGGTAGGACTGCTTCTATCGGAAACGGTATATATTTTTGTGAATACTTCATGGGCTTTGCCACTCTTAATCGGTTATTTTGTCTATATGTTTCAATTATTTTACTTCACGAAGTATGTAGGCGCTTTTGGAATCGTTATTCCGCTGCTCCATGTTTTTGCTTCGTTATTTTTTATCATTGTTATGCTTTATTCCATGTATCAGGTGGTTATTCTAGGGCATGTAAGCTGGAAAGGCAGGCAAATCCGGGTAGGGGGCAAGAGGGACCTATGATCATATTATGGATTGCGGGTTCATTTCTATCGGGTTCTCTTATGTTTTCGTATTGGCTTGGTCTGCTCCGCAAAAAAAACATAAAAACGGTTGGCGACGGCAACCCTGGTGCTTTGAATCTTTGGAAGTCATCTGGATATAAATTCGGCGTGGCCGGTATTTTATTGGATTTTTTGAAAGGATACTTGCCAGTGCTTTTTATAATGGGAGGCAGCTATAATCAAGGTTATCTTATTGTTCCGCTGGCTATAGCTCCTGTAGCAGGTCATGCTTTTTCTCCTTTTCTGAAAGGGAAGGGCGGCAAAGCTATTGCTGTCACATTTGGCATATGGAGTGCGCTCACAGGGTTTGAGGTTTCTTTGGCTTATGCCGTAATTCTAGCGCTGATGGCCGGTGTGAGCCACATGATATACAAAAACAAACCTAAATCCACCGAGGCGGATGGCTTGCAGGTTGTGGTTGGCATGCTGCTTCTTTCTGTTTATTTGTATATAAGGATGTTCTCAACCGCCCTACTCCTCGTATGGCTTGGGAATTTTGCAATTCTTGTTTATAAGCACAGAGTTGAAATAGGGAATTCATGGAAAAAAGTATATGACAAAGGTGTCTAAAATGAAAAAGAGATTGTCTCTTAAGGTGATGCCTTCTGAGACAATCTCTTTAATTATCTTCCCGCCAAACGAGCCTTCATCAGGAGTTGTATTTATACTACGAACGGGAATCTTCACGCATAGCGCCCAATACGATGTGATAACCATCTGGATCTTTTATACAAGCGTTTTTAAACTCGTGATTGCCGTGAGCATCAGTAAAGGGTTCGACAGCAATATGTCCTCCAAGTCTACGCACTTCCTCAATAAGTAAGTCCAAGTCATCCCAGCTAACGTGAATAAATGTGTCCCATCCAAAGTCAGGACCTTCCCATTCCGTTGGATAGTTTGGACGTTTTTGTGCGCGTGCATTCGGTCGCACATCTTCAGGAGAAGCTGCCTGCTGCAGAATGAAGGTCATGCCGTCTCTTTCGGCATGCCCCCAGTTATCGATATGGCAGCCGAGCACATCACGGTAGTATTCCTGGGATTTCTTTAAGTCTGAGACCAACCGAACTTGAATGGTGTGACCGAATTTTGCTTTTTGACCTGTAGGTGTCTTTGCAGCTTGCTCGCTCATTTTATTTCTCCTTTGTCACCAGAAATTTTATTAAGAATTTTTGACTATATTCGATTATCTACCAATGTTTTCCTGCAAGATGGTTTGAAAAAGGGATCGGAGTTGTGATTGATCCTGATGGAAACCGAATAGAAAATAAATAGGCGTTATAACATGGTAAAATGAAAAATATAGATTCGAATTCAAGCGGTTGGAAAGGGGGATTTATGGACAACGACGAAACGATTCAAACCATTGTGAACTGTATGGCTGTTACTGGTGAGGATACTTCGATACAAAAAATACAGACGGAGCATCGACTGAAATTAGCACAATTTTGGGGCATAACAAAAGGCAGTAGAGTGCTCGAAATAGCCTGTGGGCAAGGGGATACAACAGCAGTTCTTGCCTTTTTGACTGGAGAAAGCGGCTTTGTTCAAGGGATTGATATTGCTYCCCCTGATTATGGAGCTCCGATCACATTAGGTGAAGCTTATGAGCATTTGAAAAGATCTGAGTTAGGAAATCGACTAGAAATGAACTTTGAGGTTGATGTATTGTCCGATAAGATAAGTTATCCTGATCAATCCTTCGATTTTATTGTATTGTCTCATTGCTCATGGTATTTAGAATCGTTTGAAAAATTAACGAGCATTATGGAATAAGTGAAGAAATGGGGGAAACAGCTTTGTTTTGCTGAATGGGATTTAAATGACATTAGAAGATTATCCACATGAGCTGAAAGCTCTTACCAAAATACCAAGCAAGCTAAAAACGCTCATTAACTCGGAGATTGGTTTACTTCAAGAAGCGGTGAAGCAAGATCATACAAAACCAATGTCGACATTTGCATTGGTTGCACGATAATGTGAATGCTGGAAATGAATATTTATACGTTTGTAACGCTAGCTTGAATATAGATAAAAGTCCAAATCTATAAAACAATCAAATGTCTGGTTACAAAAGATAGAGTTGGTTCATATGTTGTAAGTATCTTCTAGAGGAGGTATTACAAATATGCCAAAAGAAAAGAAAAATGCAAAAAACAGCTCAACAGGCAATCGTAGCGAAGGAAACCGTACAGGCGGTAACCGTACCGGTGGCAACCGCACGGGAGGCAATCGTACAGGAGGAAATCGCACGGGAGGAAACCGTACAGGCGGTAATCGCACGGGAGGAAACCGTACTGGTGGAAACCGTACCGGAGGAAATCGCACGGGAGGAAACCGTACAGGCGGCAATCGCACGGGAGGAAACCGTACTGGTGGAAATCGTACCGGAGGAAACCGCACAGGCGGCTATCCTTTAGGTGACACAGCCCCAGGCAACGAAGTTTAATTGATGCAGATCAAGCTATAGTTTTGTAGAAGCTATGCTTGAACAAGATGGCAGCTCATGACTCTTAGAGAAATGAGCTGCTTTTCTTTTCAAAGATTCATAGGATGCGGCTGAGCGACTCAACTTTTACCCTTGCGCGTCATTTCAGCCAGCTCATCCCATTGCTTATCGGACACCTCTGCTAAGCTGTTGAATTGCCCTGCACCTTGCAGCCACTCGCCGCCATCAATCGTTACAACTTCACCATTCAAATAATGTGCGAAATCCGAAACTAAATAGGCGGCTAAATTAGCTAGTTCTTCTTTATCGCCAACACGTTTTAAGGGGATGCGGCTTATCATCTTCTCCTCAAGCTCAGGAATGGGAGAGAGGCGAGACCAAGCGCCTTCTGTCGGAAAGGGACCTGGTGCAATCGCAACTTGGCGAATACCGTAAGGTGCCCATTCAACGGCGAGCGATCTTGTAAGCGCAAGAACGCCAGCTTTTGCAGCAGCGGAAGGTACAACATATCCCGAACCGGTAGAAGCATAGGTGGTGACGATGTTCAACATCGTACCGCCTCTTCCTTGTTCAATCCACCGCTTGCCTACCTCCAGAGTCGTATAAAAGGTGCCGTGTAAAACAATATGTAAGATCGTATCTACTGCTCTTGGAGAGAGCCTCTCGGTAGGACTGATGAAATTTCCTGCAGCGTTGTTGACGAGGATATCGATATGTCCAAAATGGTTCTCGACGGCTTCAATCAGCTCATGAACTTGTGATGGATCGCGAACGTCACAGCTTTTGTAGTAAACGGTGCTGGTGGGCAAGCTCATTTCTTCAGCCGATTGCTTCAATACCGCCTCACGGCGGCTGGCAATTGCGAGTTTAGCGCCTAACGCAACAAATTTCTCACCCATGGCGCGTCCAAGTCCGGTCGCTCCTCCCGTTATGAGAACGACCTTTCCTTGCAATAAATCGTTTGTAAATGGTCCCAAATGCACACCCTCCTCTGAATCAGAATGATTCTGTCTGTATATTCATATCAGGGAGTGGTATAGGTTATGTGCAAAATAAAGAATCATTTAGACACTATCCATTCATAACATATCGACTGAGAAATGCCGCCACTTTTTGTTCATAGGTTGTTGTATCCGTACCATAGGACATGCCGTGACCAGCACCCTCGGCGATATAAATATCTTTGTCAGCTTTACAAGCTTCATAAAGCCTCCACACCATTTCTGTAGGTACAAAAGTATCGGCGGAACCATGAATAAAGAACATGGGCAGCTTATTTTTATCCAGCTGCTTGATTGCAGATGCCTCCTCGAAGCTATAACCTGCTTTAAGGCGGGTTAATAAGCTAGTTGCAGGTAAAATCGGAAAAGCAGGCAGCTTGTACATCCGCTTTAGTTGATAAGAGAGCTGATCGGTAACGGACGTATAGCCACAGTCCTCCACAATGGCCTTGACTTGTTTTGGAACGTTTTCACCGCTTACCATCATCACAGTCGCTCCACCCATCGAAATGCCGTGCAGCACGATTTGCACCGATTCACCAAGTTTCTGTAAGACCTCGTCTATCCAAAGGAGATAATCCTTCCGATCTGGCCAGCCGAAGCCGATGTAATCGCCTTCACTATCGCCATGACCTCGATCATCAGGCATAAGCACGTTATACCCAAGCCTGTCATAATAAAATTTAGCGAAGCTGCCCATATCTTTCCCTTGCGAGGAATAGCCGTGTGCAAGAATGACGGTTTTGGACGTCAAAGTTTTAGCTTCAAGGTAATAGCCAACCAAGGAGAGACCGTCACTTGAAGTAAGGTGCCAAATTTCATAAGCTTGTTTTTCTATCCATTCTACTCCTATAGCCTCTACCGGTGTTGGACCAGATTCATCTGCTAATGCAATGGCAGCTTGATCATCCGTTTCCTTTTCTCCGTGAATTTGCGCTAAATCCTGATTATTGCTTAAAAATGCTTTGGAGTTTCGTTTGATTGCCACGTAATAGAAATAATAACTAATCACGGTAAGTAAACCGATAAAAAGGACCGCCAAACCTCCTATTC
>NZ_JBFRDK010000237.1:0-7600 GCF_052113545.1 Paenibacillus sp. TAF43_2 | reverse complement strand
CTGATTAGCCTGAGCGAGCATAGCTTGTGCTGTTTGATTCAGAATACGCGATTTGGTTAAATCCATCATCTCTTTTGCCATATCAGCATCACGTATTCGTGATTCTGCTGCGGTTAAATTTTCGGCATAATTTCCTAAATTGTTCGCTGTGTGTTCTAATCGATTTTGCAATGCTCCATAAATCGTTCTATAGTTTGTAACTCTTGTTATGGCATGATCTGCTTGAGCTAGCGATTCACTAGGTATGGCCGGCGGTAAAATAGACATATTGGCAATACCCAATCCTTCCAGCTTCACACTGAAAAGGGGAATAATCATCGTTTGATTTTCATTTGCCCCGATTTGAATATCAAGTCGAGGCGGAATATAGTCCACATCCGTTATGTCCGTAGTAACGGTTTCAATAATAGAATCAATTTGACTTGTCGTTTTATTCGTTACGAGGTAAACATCTTTCTTAAAATTAAAATGATTTAGCACAATGCCAAATTCCAAAACAGCGCCATCATCAAGATCCGTCGTTTCCCATGATGGAGTAATAACATTGGGGCCAGAGCTTGACGATTGCAAAATATCGCTTCCCGTTGTTAATGAATTAGGCTTAACGTAGCTTCCGCCATTCAGGAACGAAAAATCGTAATTCACAAGATCATTTGATAGTTCAAACACAGTCCCTGAACTCGGTATTTCCGTTTGAATAGCAGTAACGCCTGTAGGAACTCCGCTGGAGGACGAAATATTATATGATCCGTCGTATTCCGGCTTAAAACCAGCACTAAATTTGATTTGTTTATCATCTACACCGGAATTATTTTTAATTTTAAACTCTGCTTTAAAAGCCGACCCGTCCGTCGACATCATCTTTTCAATTTCAATACCATCTTTTTCATAAACGGCTGTAATCGCACTCGAGGTTATAGCCGAGCTCGTTAAAGTAAAGTTATCAAGAGTATGAGAGATACCGTCTATTTCAACAGTTATGAACCGATCTTCAAATCCGCCAAAATCGGGGTACTGTCCGACTGTAGTTCCACTTGGAATAAGCTCAGTCTGAAAAAACACATTATTAATAGAAAAATGCTTAATATCAAGCTCTTTATATCTAGGATCGCTGACTAGTTCTCTTCCATAATAATAGGTACCTGTAGTTGTTGTCTCTGTATGGATATGTTCATTTTTTTCGTAATTGTTATACCCCTCACGTCCATCAGGTGAAGTAATGGGTGTGACTGAAGCGTTAAAATGGTTAACGTTACCGATCGTTGTATTCGTATTCGAAGATTGAGCGGTTACGGGAACCTCAGTCATACCAATTGGAAAAAAGGATGTTGTCCGTTCATTAATGATAGTCGTTGGAGGAAACGGTCCCGATGTATTTACTTTAATCGTATGACTTGAACGGTCGGCTAATATTTGAAAGTCATCTCGTCCCAAAAGATTAATGGTATTGAATTCCGTTTGGGTAGCAATTCTATTTATTTCTTCTTTAAGCTGTTGAATTTCTTGGTCAATTTTCTGCTTGTCCTCAAACGTATTCGTATCATTCATGCCTTGAATAATCAATTCTCTTTGTCGTTGAATGATATCCGTTATTTCCTGGTATCCGCTTTCAGCAGTCTGAATAAGCGATATCCCATTTTGAACGTTTTTATGTGCTTGATCTAACCCTCTGATTTGAGCTCTCATCTTCTCTGAAATGGCTAGTCCTGCTGCATCATCAGCTGCACGATTAATGCGAAGACCCGAAGACAGCTTTTCCGATGCTTTAGACGTTTGGATATTATTTTTCTTTAAACTATTATGAGCGTTAATAGCCGATGGGTTATTATTAATTATCATTATGGCTTCTCCAGTTCGTTTATCAAGCGAAAGTTTAATTAGTTTACGGTTAAAACATAGACTTCGGAACTACTTATAACTACAATTCTAGACCAATGTACCCAAAACCTCCCAAACAATAAAATAAATTTGCTTAGATGCTCATTTTTCTATAAATAAGCAAAAAACAAAAAAACGCTCGAAAATTCAAGCGTTTTACGATCATTTTTATAGTTGCTCTCTCTTGAAAGCATCACACCACTAAGTTCCTTCACTCATACGACTGCACAGGCTGGACTCCCTCATGACTTACCGTATCTATGACAGCTTGAAAAAGATTCGGCGGATACTCCGCAATGCGATGGCACAAGTACAAATACCATTCATGTCCATAAGTAAGATAAATCCTGATCGGATGTCCTTCTGCTTTCAGCTTGCTGCTCAAATCTGGACGAATGCCATACAGCATTTCAAACTCAGCATTAGAGCTTGATCCCACTCCTTGATTAAGAAGTTGTTCAATAATAGACTCATCATGGGTTGCGATCGATACACGATGTCCTTGGCGGAGCGCGCTCTGAGCAAGTTCAACATAACGATCATTTAGCGCAGGAGAACGAGGTAACGAGTATTCACTGGATTCTTGATACGCGCCTTTGACGATGCGGATACGGCTAGGTGAGGATATAGCTGCCAGATCCTGTGGTGTTCTTTTCAAATGCGCCTGTAACGTAATGCCGACATTCGGATAAATAGAAGCAACTTGCTCAAATATAGTCAGTATTCTGTCTGTCTTTGAGGACTCTTCCATACTAATGAATAGTTCAACGCCCGCTTTCTGCGCCTGCTCAGCTAAATTCATAAGATTCGAATAAGCAAGCTCCGTATCTAGCGAGAGCCCGATATGTGATAGATCAAATGATACTCGTGCGGAGAGCTCATTTTGCCGAGCTTCATGGATGAGCGCCAACATTTCTGTAACTGCTGCCTCACATTTAGCGACATCAGCAGTATTCTCGCCGATATACTCAAGTGATACCGCGTATCCTTTGGCGGAAAGCTCGCTTGCTGCTTCAACTCCATCTTGCCTTGCTTCACCGGTTACATACCGCGCAGCTGCACGTCGCAGCGTTTGGTTCAGCTGTGGCGTTTGCTCCACATATGACTTTAGGTCAGGACGACGAGCGATAGATTTGAGCGAAGCTGTAAATTGTTTTTCTAAGTCTGATCTGTTATGCATAATAGTTCTACCACTCCTTCATTCAAGTAAATCTAAGTTTACAAGCTAGACAGGAAGCGGTATTGTATAAAATTGCTCCATTTCAAATAGACAAAGCATATTTTTGCGGCGTTGCCCCAACGATTTTGACAAATGCTTTCGAAAAGTGACTCTGGTCATAAAAGCCCACTTCTGCTGCAATTTCGGAGATTGGTCGCTGCTTGGTCAATTCCAGCTTTGCATGATTGATTCTCAGCAAAATCTGATAAGCGTGCGGAGGCAGATGGCTCCATTTCTTAAATAGACGAACAAGATGAAATCTGCTAATACTCGCTTCATTCTCCAGCTGCTCCAACGTAACATTTTCGTCAAAATGCGCATGCAGATACTCTTTTATCAGTTTGACGTACTTTTGATCCTCTTTACGCTGTGATTCATGTTCAAGATCTTCCGTATTCTGACTAACGAGTGCTTGTACTAGCTCAATTAAAGCCGTTTCGATCTCAAGCGGAGTTCCTTTGCTTATAAGTGCCTCCATCGTCCGGTTTATTTGCAATCGACAAGCATTATTTTTACCCTCTTCAAGCAAGTACGGGATATCAAGCTGGCCAAGCTCTGTATGATTAAGGCCTTTAAACCATTCGGGCTTGATAAAAAGCATCTTGTACTGCCACTCCATATCATCAAGAGGATGACAAGCATGCATCATTTTTGGCGGAAAGCTAATGACTCTTCCCGCTTCAACCTGAAGCAGCGTTCCATCGCACCATGCGCTCGTTTCTCCCTCATCTATAAGTCCAATCGAATATTCCTCATGAAAATGCTTTTGATAGGCAAGATCGCTCCTCATACATCGCTTTGCTTCCAAAAAAGGCAGCGAATCCTCGCGGTAAAAGGTCACAGTTGACATGCTTGTGTCCTCCTCTTAGGCTTCAACTTAACTATTCAGTAAGCTTTAGTATATCATGATTCTAGTGAACTAATGGACATCCATATACACAAAAAAACACGCCCGAATTGGCGTGTTCCATCTTTATATGTTCACCTCGAATACTTCCTTCGCAACTTGAATCGCCGACGCAGCTCGCGGCCATCCAGCGTAAAACGCCAGATGGGTCAACGCTTCGATCAACTCTTCTTCGTTCAGACCGTTCTCTTTTGCAAGGCGGAGATGATAAGAAAGCTGTTCTGTAAGTCCTCCAGCGACTAGTGCTGATATCGTAAGGAGACTGCGTTCCCGAAGCGATAATTGTTCTCTTCTCCACACGTCCCCGAAGAGAACTTCTTCCGAATATCGCACGAAAGCAGGTGCAATATCCCCAAACGATTCTCGGGCAGTTGATTTGAATTTTCGATGCTTCATTCTTATGCCTCCTCCTTGTTGTCTGGACGTTCGATCATTTGTGCAACGCCGTTACCGAATGACCAATCCTCGAATTCCGTGTCGACCAGTACGACGAGAACGTCTTCTTTCCTCATGTTAAGCGTATTTGATAATAGCTCGGCTAACTTTGCGTAAAAGTTTTTTTTCTGCTCGATGCTTCTTCCGGATTTGAGCGTAATTTGAATATAGAGCAGCCCGTCACTTCGCTCTATATTTAAGTAATTCCGGCTAAAATAAAACTCGCTTTCTTTGTGTGAATGGAAAACTTGAAAGCAATCATCCTCCGGCACGTTAAAATGCTGAATTAGTGCATTCATAATTGCATGGCTTATGATGGGCAATTGCTCTTTCCCATATTGGTTTTCCATGTAACTTACTCTGATGAATGGCATTTTTATATCACTCCTTCAATGGGCTAACTTCATTTTACTCCCCGTTAATTTATTTATATAATTGAATAAAATGATATTTTAATTCAATTATACCGATGGAGATATATGCTATGGACTTAAAGGAACTCATTACGTTTCGAACCATTATTCAAGAAGGAAACTTCACCAAGGCTGCCGCAAAGTTGAATTACGCGCAGTCTACGATTACTAATCAAGTCCAGCGGCTGGAGAAGGAATTGGGCATTCAGCTATTTAAGCGAGGATGGGATGCAGAGTTAACCGCTTCTGGACAAATTTTTGCAGTGGAAATTGACAAGCTCATTCAACACTGGAACCATGTAACTGAGCAAGCAAAAGCTTTGCAAAGAGAGGAGATCGGCTCCCTGCGCGTCGGAGGGCTAGCATCGATATTCGAGCATGTGCTGCCCAGCTCTCTGAGACAATTCCAGGAACTTAAACCAAAAGTATCATGTCACTTTGTCAGCGGGAACACCGACTCCTTGTCACGAGCGGTACTCCAGAACCAACTGGACTTTGCCATATGCGGAGAGCCTGCCGATTTTTCTTCATTTAGCTTTGAGCCTCTATATTACGAGAATATTTCCTTCATTGTAGCGAACAACCATCCCTTGGCTGAAAGAAACAGAATAATATCCTTTGAAGAACTGCTTAACTATCCGATGATCGTTGGAGGAAATACCTGCTTGTATTATCTGCGGTTAGCTAAGCAATATTCCCATTACACCGAAACCCCTTTTCTATATACGGTGAATCAAATTTCGGCTATTCCTGGGTTCGTTCAGCGAATACCTTCCGTTGGAGCCGTTCTAGATTCAACAGCGTTACCCACGAATGTTGTGAAAATACACGTTGAACTGAAGGATTCAGCCATTCCGGTCGGTTTGCTGCAATTACGTAACACGGAGTATAATTCGTCATCCAAAAATCTTTTCATGCAATATGTAAAAGAGGAACTGCAGCGAAATGAAGTGTATTGAGCTTTCGTTTACCACCAAAAATAAGGTCAACCAGAAGCTATGATGGCATCTTTCTCTTTTGGGTCTGTTGATGCTCACTTAAGCAAATGGCGGACAAGTGAATTTTGACGTATAATCGAGGCGGGTTATGGAGCTAAACACACATAGGTTCTTACAGTGTGCGAAACGGCTAGGTTTGTGGTCTGTAAGCACATATATGCGCTTATAGAGTTGCTGAAGCGTATGGTCATGGTGGGAAATGGAGCAATAAGCACACATAGGTTCTTACAATGTGCGAAACGGCTAGGTTTATGGTCTGTAAGAACATATATGCGCTTACAGGGTTGCTGAGGCGTATGGTCAAGGCTGGAAATGGAGCAATAAGCACGCATAGGTTCTTACAGCGTGCGAAACGGCTAGGTTTGTGGTCTGTAAGAACATATATGCGCTTATAGAGTTGCTGAGGCGTATGGTCGAGGCGGGAAATGGAGCAATAAACACACATAGGCATAGGTTATTACAGTGTGCGAAACGGCTAGGATTGTTGGAGGGTGCCCCTGAAGCTTATTGCTTTTGAAACACCCTCTGATTTACTTCATTGCTAAAGCCTAGGGATAAAGCTCGATTTAGGTTGTCTGCTCATCTTGCACAAAATTTAACACCCGGTCATCCACCGCTGCGGACTCCCCTAGATCAGGCTGATCGCTAAGTGTGATTACAGGCTCAGTCAAGAAGCCATGCAGCTCAAAAAGCACAATCTCGTTGCGTCCCTTCCGCAGCAAAGGCCCTGGAATATAAAGCGCACGCTGAGGTCCAATCTCCCAGTACCGTCCCAGATTAAAGCCATTAATCCATGCTACGCCTTTATTCCAACCATCAAATCTTAAAAAAGTGTCCCCGATCTCTTCTACCTCAAAGGAACCTTTGTAAAATGCCGGAGTTTCTACTTGCAATTCATGAGCATTCGTTCTCTCGTAGCGGACAGATGATAGAGAATCAGGATAAAGGGGAAGCGTCCGAATCGTCCAATTGTATAGAAATTGATTATCAAGGAGCACTCCTTCCGTAATCCCCTTCGGATCACGAAGTCGAGGACCGTAATTGATCCGCCCCATATTCTCGACAAGGATATCTAGTCTTGCCCCATTTTTCGGAATGCTAATATCTAAGGACTTAGGATCCCAGCGCTCCACCACACCTAATAACTTGCCATCTAGAAATACTTGCGCTCGGTCACGAACCTCTTGAATATGCAGCTTTTGCCCAGATCGAGGTCCACTCACCCATGTCGAATACAAAATAAAACCGTACGCCTGATCAAATTTCTCCATAGGCTGTATGAATATCGATTTTACTGGCTCTGATAATTGTTCCAAATTATCAAGCAGTGTTGCGCTCTCTGACAATGTCACTTTGCCGTAAGAATATTTAGGAATCGGCAGCGGCATCTCACAACCTGGCTCGATGCCGTGCTTAGCAAACACGCTCCGAACCGCCTCATACTTGCTCGTCACATCTCCCCACTCACTCAGCGGTGCATCATAATCATAGCTAGTTACCGTAGGCTCATACGTTTTAATGTGATTGGCACCATTATAAAATCCGAAATTCGTTCCGCCATGGAACATATAAAGATTAACCGATGAACCTCTCTCCAATATTCTATCCAGTTCGTCGGCCACTTCAGCTGCATCACGAACATGGTGAGGCTCCATCCAATGATCGAACCATCCATTCCAAAACTCCATAACCATAAGCGGTTCTGTTTCTCTATACTCCCGATACTTTCCGAACGATTCCGCAACTCGCG
>NZ_JBFRDK010000236.1:0-7685 GCF_052113545.1 Paenibacillus sp. TAF43_2 | reverse complement strand
GTTGATTTTGAGCTTTAATTAGTCTAGACTTCATGATAACGCCTCCTAAGGTGAGTTCTGAGGGCTCCAACCCAGTACATACTCATCCTAGCGGGGCGTTCGTTTTTCTGCAAATCGAATCTACTAACACCTACAGGAATGTTAACGGGAAGAAGAGTGTGGTGGAACGGCTATTTATTATCGCTCTTTCTTTTGCCAGAGTAACACATCCGCTACACTTACAATATGATTGAGCTCACAAGTCCATCTAGAGCTAAGCGGAATTTCAGCTATACGCTTATATGCAGCGGTGTATACAGAAGTGTTGGAAGTAAACCGAAGGACGTACCAGGTCGTTCAACCCTTTTCGGGCGTAGCAACGTTTTGTTCTTAACGAGAGAACAACAGATACCGGCATTAGAATGGGATTTGGACTTATGCAGACTGGAATGAAATGTGTGTGATATGCGGAATGTGATACAAAATGCGAAACATGCCAAACATTCACGCAGCATGAAGCTCATCCTAAAAAAAATAAACAATCTGCCTAACGTGCGGATGTCCTATCTTACATGATTCAAACGAAAGGATGTGGAGTGCTTAGATGTCAGATCCGTCACAGATGACCATATTTGACTTCTTGGAAGAGGACGAGGACCAATTCAAGGATTCGTTGCCAGATTTCCTTGCCAGGCTTTCTCCATTGCTGGAAAGCGTGAAGGATTTAACGACGCTATTAGAGGGACAGTATTCTTTGAGATCATCAGGTTCGCATCTATTCTCAAACCTGAATTTATACACCTTGAAAACGTCACGGGAATCCTCAGTCATGACAAAGGGAGAACGATCGAGACTATGATGAGAACGCTGGATGAGTTGGGATACGTGGGAGAGTGGTGTGTGCTTAATAGCTCGGCCTATGTGCCACAAAACAGAGAACGTGTCTTCATTGTCGCAAGATGAATTCGGTAAAAGCTTGATGGATTCCTTCAGTTTTTAATGTACTTGAGTAATGTAGTCTGTTCAGTGCTGCATTAATTTTTCGTTATCTTAGGGTAATAAATATAGTACATGTTAGGTTATCAGCATTATCATTCCCCTCAACTAATAAACGGAAGCAGCCGATCATTATGATTGGCTGCTTCTGTGTTTTTATTAACCAAAGTACTATTTTTTACGCATTATTAAATCTCTAATTCCTGCGAATATGCCTGTCTTTGTTTCCTTTGAAGAGTAGTCTTTTAATACAGTATCAAGCTCTGATACTTCAGTTGAAGGTAAGGGTTTTTATTGTAGCCTCAGTTTCTTTTTGACATTCTAATTCATTGGTTTCGTTTAAGTACTTTTTCATTCTATTATGTATATCTCTTATTTCTTTACTCATAGTAAGACTCATATAAAACCCCTCTTAAATCAGTATCGGTATTACCATTTCCATCCTATTCGATGGTATTCATCATTCTCCTCTACAATTCGACAAATATCCAACTAACGCAGACAAATATAATTTGATAATCATACTTTTTGCAAACTAATTGCTTACATAATATAAAAAAGTTAGTGCTATGCTCAATAGAAATAATTTAAGGATGAGTTGGAGGGGGTAATTGGATGAGCAGTGCTGCTACATTAAAGAGATTTTTTGAGGAAAAGGATTTAGAGCATCGAACCTATTCTATAAAACATAATGGTTCCGTTCATATGATAGAGTATGATTTTTTAATTGATGTAATAACTAAACATACACCTGATCATGAGCAAAAGAAGATCCTAGGCATCATTGTTCAAATTGATTTTAAAAATGGTGATATACATCATTTTTTAGAGCAGTTGGCTACAGGGTATGTAAAGACCAATTACTAATCAGGATCTCGATGATTATACCGTATCAAAATGTGTGATAAGTAAATGAAACGTACCAAAAATCAAATATACAGTTTTTGAAACGCTTTATAGTGTCTTTTTTTAGTGTATCAAAAAGTATGCTTTTTGAGACTTTGTCCGTTTGGACGGTAATTTCGATGGTCACTTCCGTTTCATTAACTCTACGAAAACCTAAGACTGGAAATATCAAAAGTAAGCTTGAATCTGTAATAATAAGTTAATAGTTTAAGATGCCATGAAACAGCAAAAATAATCAACAAAACGAAACAATAAACAATTTTTTATTTTAAAATAATTAGACTATAAAGGAATTTACAACCATAATTGAATCTATCGTTTAGAAAAAAAACTAGTTGACATGTAAGTTGTTTATGTTTGCTTCTGTTGCCCAAGCCACCGAAAGACCAGAAAAAATTGAAAAAAATGAGAGGAAAATTGTACTTAATGGGGCACTGACAATTACAAAGTATGACGATGGTCGGATTGCACCAGTCTCAACTTTTTTGAATCTATCAGAAATACAAGTCAATCAGGTATTAAGTGAGATGAAACTATCAAACGAACAAATTGAGCATTATTCTCCAGAACTAAAAAAGAGAATTATTAGCCGAGGTGGAGTAGCTGTCGAAACACAAAGCAGTCTAAAGCATTATTACAACAGTGTTGACGGCACTAGATATTTAATTACCGATGAAAATAGAGATGAAGTTAATGCGATTAAAGAGAAAGATAGCTTGACTTTAATGAAACAAAGTAATGGTTGGAATTAGTACGAAAGCTGTAATCCCTATAGATACAAAAAAGGATGGAAAATGGAGCGCATCAACTAGTTTGATTTATCAGGGGTTAAGCTCTACAGGACAAGAATTTAAATATGATTTATATACTGAGTATAATAGGGATGGACAACCTAATTATTATTTTAGTGACTCAGTAGTACAATATTGGGATAATGCTACTGGTATCTCAAGTGCATCATCTTACGGGGCTAATAATTGGTTGCCCAAGGTTAATAATACAATTCAGCAGGAAGCTATGACAATTGTAAGGAAATTCGGTCAATCTCAAGGAACCTTCGATCTTAAACATTCTCATCATAATTACGGAGTAATAGTCGATGATCTTAGAGTTCCGAGAACTCTACGAGGCACAAATAAGCAGATACTTGCCAGTTATGCTCACCCATATATTCCTGGTTTTGTAAGCGTTTTAATGGGTATCGCAGGTATGTCATGGCCCGGTTTAATAGGAGACGACTGGTACTTGGATGGTACATTTACTGTTCAAAACACCTAAATTAATTAATATCATTTTTAAATTTATCGAGAACTTCAATCTTTATGTAAAGATTGAAGTTCTTTTCCATTTGATACATACTATGGATATTGGTTGAGCGACATTTAGATATATATATATATATTATCTTAAGTCAGCGACGAGGAGGAACAATGAAAAATAATGATAAGAAGATAATGAAAAAAAGTATATTTATAATATTAGCTGTCATAGTAGTTGCGATTTTATTTATGCTTTCTAATGGTTATGCGTTTACCGAGTCAAGTGCACTTGCATTGTCTAACAAACATAAAAAGAGTCAAATTGTTTATTCAAAAGAGTTTGGCGACATTAATTTGTTAGTTGAGAAAGAACTTAATAAGAAGTATCTCATAGAATTAAAGAAAAAATGGTTTTTATATAAAGTAACAAATAAAGAAGAACTGCTTCCAAGTGGGACAGACAAAATGAAAAGAACATGGATAAGTGTAATGACTAAACATTCAAATCGAAAATATGAAACAATTATTGCTGCTGAAATTCTTGACCCCCATGTAAAGAAGGTAATTGTAAGCAATGATGATATGCTATTCAAAACTCAAGTCGATATTAAAAAAGCATCAACATTTTTTAAGGAACTAGAAGTTGATAATGGATATGCCGTTTACTACACTATGATGGATTTTGAAGATGCTTCAAGTTTTATATTCCGTTTAATAGATGAGTCAGGAAATATTATATATACTGGGCGTTGATTGATAGCATACATTAAATATAAAGAAAACCACTACTGCACTTCAACTGTTAGACACGGAGCATTGATTGAGTTCATCTTCTATACAATTATGCATAAGGTCTTAGTGAAACTTAATGGTCTTAGAGTTGGTGCCAATCGTGCTAAAGGAAAAATAAAGATCACATATGATTGCATTAAGCAAACGGGAATAGATCATTAAAGATGGAACCTCAATAGCATTAGGGTATTCGACTGCCAATACTTCAATACAACACTTCTTACTTAACTTAACTTAACTAACTACCACGACTTATGAAATGAACTTGAAAAATGACGTCCAGCTATCTTTAATTTGAATGGTCACTTCCGTTTCATTAATTACACCATTTGAATAGGTTGCTACGAATATAAAGATATAATCGCCATCCTGACTCTAATTTTACCTGCGCTTGCTCCTCAACGATATACCCGTTCCAGGATTTCTGATCGATGGATGACAACTTTGTATTGCCTATTCGAGCAGCTGCTACTTCGACAGAAATCTAATTAAGCAATAAAGCGCCCCACGTTTTATTATGAAGGATGGAAACATTAGATGAAATCAAACAATGGATTCGGCTTATCTTCGTGCTAGATATTATGATCCTAGTATTGGGAGGTTTATAACTAAGGATACGTATGAAGGGGAGATTACAAATCCGCTGACTATGAATCTTTATGTGTATACTGCTAATAATCCATTACGATATATCGACCCAAGTGGACATTGTTTTACAGAAAAGCTTGGTAAGAAATATTGCAAGGCAGCATGGATCATAACGAAGGTTGCCGTATCAGATGCTTGGGACTCAAGTAAAAATTTCGCTATTAATACCTTGAAAGACTTAGATAAATTTTTATATAAGACGTATGGTCCAGAAAGTGATTCTTACAAATTTTACAACAGTATGACTGATTAAGAAAGGACGGAATTTTTTTCAGGGTTTTTGGGTTTTGGTGGTACTGCAAATGCTTCAAATAAGATGCTGGGTGTTATTGCAGGTACAACAAAAGCGTCTTCACTCGCGTTACGTTTAAACTTAATTAGAGCTGGGATTAGTGTTCCATCATTTGCTAATGCAGTGCATCATATCGTTGCGGGTACACAACCCAAGGCAAAGATAGCGTGCGCAGAATCTAAAGGACCGTCAGGGAGATCTACCCTGACGGTTTTTCTTTATTATCGGAAAGGTTAAAGCTTCATCCTGTTGCCGATAAAGAGGGCGTTAGCCGGCTCTTCTTCTGTTGACAAAAACAGTTGTTCTATATATAGTTGTTGAAACAACTAATTGAGTAGGAGGATGGTTATGACGCCAAATGAAAATGTGCTTGAACGATCGCTTGGTGCTTTGATGGGCATCACGTACCGCAAGATGACGAATGTCCTTCAGGCCCGCCTTAAGGATTATGAGATTACAACGGAGCAGTGGTCGGTGCTGTTCCAGGTCGATCAGACAGAGGGTTTGATCCAGAAGGAAATTGCCGAGTTGGCGGGTAAGGATAAGCCGACGACGACCCGGATTCTCGACCATTTGGAAGAAAAGGGGCTGATCTGCCGTAAGATGGCGGAGAACGACAGACGTTCCTTTCAAGTACACAGCACAGAGAAAGGTGCTTCGCTGATCATGGAGACCCTCCCGGTTGAAATGCAGGTAAACCAGGAAATCAAACAATGCATGACGGTTGAGGAACATGAAATGATCATGAAGCTTCTTCTGCGGATTAATCATCATGTGAGCCAATTATCATAATGTCCGGAAGGAGCATAAAAATATGCARTCCCAAGAAAGCAATTCCAGGCTTTGGACCAAACCGTTTCTGATTCTGACTCTTAGCACCCTGCTGTTGTTTTTGAATTTGCAGATGCTGCTTGCCGCTTTCCCGGCCTATGTGAAATCCGCTTTTCAGGCTGACGATATGACCGTAAGTCTAATCATTAGCGTGTTTGCCGGTTCAACAATTATTACCCGGTTATTAACTGCCCAACTTATGCGTAAAGTGCGTCGCAATGTGATTTTGTATGCGGGACTTGCTGCCGCATGTCTGTTCACCGTAATGTCTGTTGCTGCGGGTTCTGTCGGTATGCTGCTTGTCATGCGGGTTGGTTTTGGGATTGGGTTCGGAATGGCGAGTACGATTATTCCAACGTTGGTATCTCAAATTATTCCAGGCAAAAGGATGGGGGAAGGCATCGGTTATTTCGGCCTTTCAACCAGTCTGGCTATGTCTGTTGGACCGATTATAGGATTAAGCGTGATGAAGCATGCAGGATTCACGACTCTTGCCATGCTTGGCACGGCAACCATCCTGCTTATTTTTCCCATTCTGCTGCTATCGCGGGCGATTCCGCCTGATACCAGCAAGAAAACAGCGCCAGCAGCAGGCTCCACTTCCAAGCAATTATTCCATGCCAAATTATTAATCCCCGGACTGCTTAATGTAATTTTGGCTGTGACCTATGGCGGTCTGCTCAGCTTTATCGCCTTGTTCGGGGAATCTGTTCATTTGGAGCAGGTCGGCCTGTTCTTTTTGTTCAATGCGATTGCAGTGATCATTATCCGGCCCGTTTCAGGCAAAATATTCGATCGTTTCGGACATGCTGCTGTTCTCATCCCTGCCGCGATCAGCRTTGTGTCTGCGCTAATGGTTCTATCCTACACAACAACGATGCCGATGCTGATTTTGTCCGCCCTGTTATATGGACTCGGCTTTGGGTCCATTCAGCCCACGCTGCAGGCATGGATGCTTCGTTCCGGCACGCCGCAGCAGTACGGCATGGCCAACAGCATGTTCTATAATACGACTGATCTGGGTATAGCGGTCGGAGCCTTGATTTTGGGTGTCGTTTCATCCATGTCCGATTATGCTTTTATGTACCGGATCTCGGCCGGATTCATGGTCCTGTTTCTGATACTTTATATAGTCGTTCGGCTGTTATCAGCCGTCAGATACAAATTCAAGCAAAGCGCCGGGCAAACAACATAACTTCCTGCAGGGACGGTAAATCGCATATAATAGGCGATATACCAGGGAAAGAAAAGGGGACAAAACTCCAAATATACAGGAACAGATTAATCGATTTATGAAGATAAACTAACAGAGTCACCTACGTTTTCGCCTTTTCTAGGAGGGACTGAATTAAACGTTGAATACCATCCTTCGCATATTGAAGTTAATGTTACAGTGATTCCGTATGTGGGACCTCATTTAGATGTAGGGATGGACTCGATGAAGTTTCGTGTAGATAATACAGGAGCTGTAATGATTCTAGAATAGAAACACATTAGGGACTATGAGTTGCCTCCATACTGGCAACACATTCTTCGTTGAGCAAACGGGATACGATAGTTGAACGATCTTGGTATTACGTTGAGATATTAAAGACTTTGAATCGATAAGTTGTGACAGAAGCGTGAGACGAGATTGTGGTTGTCGAGTTGCCGATTCATAGTCAAAAGGAGTTAAGACCGAAATATTCAAAATCATAAAGCCTTACTGTGTATAGGAAAATCATCACTGTTAATTACAATGTACCAACGAATTTGCTCACTTGGAAATGATTGCTATAATGATATATAAATTAACAAAAGATGCAACGCCAGAACAGCTTAAGGCTGCAGGCTTAGGTGCTCATTATGTGGCTCATGACAGCGCCTTATTCTATGAGAATGCAGGAGGCGTACCGTTTACGGCTACCTATATTCAAGCGAAAGGCGATCCAATTGCGGATCTATATGAGGATATAGCAGCGGAGGAGAAGGCTAGGGCGACG
>NZ_JBFRDK010000235.1:0-7732 GCF_052113545.1 Paenibacillus sp. TAF43_2 | reverse complement strand
GCTATTAACTAGTCCTATTTCTGTGAAAGTTGCATATTTGTTGAAAATAGATCTAGATTCTAGCGCTATTTTTACTGAATCAACGAATAGTGGGGCATTTGGCGGGTTGTGAGTGAAAATAAGCCTACTTTCTAGTCCTATTTCCGCGAAAAGCTCAAGTTTGTTGAAAATAGGTCTAGATTCTAGCACTATTTTTACTGAATCAGCCAATGGTGGGGGATTTGGCGGGTTATGAGTAGAAATAAGCCTACTTTCTAGTCCTATTTCTGTGAAAGTTGCATATTTGTTGAAAATAGGTCTAGTTTCTAGCGCTATTTTTACTGAATCAGCCAATGGTGGGGGATTTGGCGGGTTGTGGGCGGAAAAGTGTATGAGGAGGTTGTCCCGCAAGTAATATGATCTTGTGGGGCAACCTCCTCTTTAATCATCCGATCAAACTTTTCATCAGCGCTAAACCTCGCCGTCTCCCGCACCAAAACCTAGCAGTTTCGGCTGGCGAAGCAGACCCGTATCGGTAAACTCGAGTGCGGTCACCCTGCATGGGAAATGTACGGCAAGCCAGACTACGTCTGATTTCTTCATGCCTTGCGAAAGCGACGGGAAGGGGCAATCTCCAGGGTGGTCATGCATAAACTGGAGCAGCAGTTTTTTGGACGCGTTGTCGAGCCCCGACACATGCCCAATATATTTATTCTCATATTGCAGCACGAGGCTCGACACGAGGCCATCCCTTAATTTCACCCCAACAACGTCCGCGACGATTCGTACTTCCTTCCGTTTCTTGAACCAATCCTTATGGCCTTTGCCCTCGCTGTAAGGACTATCCAGACGCTTCGATATGAGCCCTTCCCACTCCCGCTCGATAAGCCATTCCCATAAGGACTGACCATCATCAAACAAGTCGGTGACAAACAGGCGCGGCGATTTTTCAGGAAACTTGGCAGCAAGCCGGCTGTAACGATCACGGAAGGGAAAGCTGCGCAAATCTTCACCGTTATCATTGAGCATATCAAACATGACGAATAAGAGATCATCTTTGCCTGACCTTTTCTGCACGCCTAGGCGGCTGCGCTGAAAATTTGGACGAGTTCCGTCAAAATAGACGATTTCACCATCTAGAATGCAGGGCCCAACGCGCAGCGGCGACAAGAGCGCAACAATTTCAGGGAAAGTGGTATTTCGCGGCTCTACTCGTTTGGAAAATAGTTCAACACCGCCGTTGCCGTCTAATCGAGCGAGTGTGCGAACGCCATCCCATTTGATTTGATATCCCCACTCCGAGCCAGTAGGGATAACGGGCGAAGTGACTGGCGCCATAGGCACCTTCGGTAGAGGAAGCAAAGACATCGTGTTCATTATCCGGCATCCTTCGTTTTTCTAGTGGTACTCTTCCTTTTCTTTGGAGCAGCAGGCGGTGTTTTGGCCGCTTCAAGGGAAGCTTGCAGCGCAGCCATCAAATCAATGACATTCGTCCGTCCAACAGCCGGAGCAGAGACCATATCAACGCTTTCGCCCGCCATTTTATGCTGAATAGCTTCAAGCATGGCAGCCCGGTAATCATCGGTATATTTTTCAGGATGAAACGGTTCAGACAGCTGTTCAATGAGCTGCTTTGCCATTTGCAGCTCTTTTTCATTGACATTAGCCAGTCCAGGCAGGTTAGGCACCTCTGCGAGCGGACGAATTTCATCTGGATAATGCATCGTCTCCATGCATAAGCAGTTTCCGACAACGCGAATCGCGGCCAAGCTGCTTTTGCTTCGGATCGATATTTTGGCGATGCCGATTTTACCTGTTTGCTTGATCGCTTCAAGCAGCAGCGTATAAGCTCCAGCCCCTGACATGTCGGGGGAGAGGTAATACGCTTTTTGATAATAGAGAGGGTCAATATCCGATAAATCGACAAAATCAAGAATTTGAATAACCCGTGCAGATTCAGGCTTTAGCGCTTCAAGCTCTTCTTCATTAAAGAGCACAAACTTGTCCTTCTCGTATTCAAAACCTTTAGCGATATCCTCTGGTTTAACCGCTTCATCGCAGTGAGGACAAGTCTTCACATAGGAAATAGGCATGCCGCAAACCTTATGTATTTGGCGAAAATGAACATCCTTATCTTCTGTAGCCGTAAACATTTTTACAGGCACATGAACCAACCCAAAGCTGATCGCACCTTTCCAAACTGTATGCATACAATCCCCGCCCTGCTTTTTTTCCATAGGATGCGCGCGTTTGGTTAAAGTATACGAGGAATGGACAATCTCACCATAACAAGTTGAAAACAAAAAGACCCTTCGCAAGCTCATTTGAACTTGTAAAAGGTCTCTATGCTAAAGCTATTTATCGCTTTTTTGCTCGTTTTTGGCCAGCTGCTGCCGAAGCTCTGCATTTTTTGCAGCTAATTGTTTCGTTAAAGCAGCCTGCGAAGCGTCAATTCTGGCTACCTCTTCGTTTAATTTCGTAATTTGAGTCATCTTGCTGCTAAGGTCGGTGGGGGAAGAGCTCATTTTGATGTTTTTTTGCAGCTGTTTTATTTTAGAGAGAGCTTTCTCTTTTTTGCTTTTATCGTTGCTGGTTTGCTTTTGCATGTCAGCGATTTCTCTTTTTAAGCGGCTGATAATGGATGTTGTGAAGCTAATGGACATAAGGGCACCTCATAATCGTATAGTGTTGCATCGCCCCATTTTACTATAAAACGCTCGTTTAAGCGAGAAAGAAAGACCCGGAAGAATGCCACCAAAATAAGGTGCTCTCCCGGGTCTCCGTTCATGCAAACGGTTTAGGCTGCTGCTAGCTTATTGATTGAAATCTTGTTTATGTTCCTGACTGTCCATGTTGTTCACGCTGTTCATGCTTTTCTTGCGAATGGTCGGTCTAATAAATCGTCCAAGAAGCATAAATAATGGCGAGGTTTCGAGTTCGACAAGATTGAGCATCTCCGCCCAGTTAAAGATGACCAGAAACGGCAGTAATCCAATGGCCAGTATGCCGAATATCAGTCCGACGGAAACATTTCGAAGCATTTTACCAATTGTCATGCTCTCATCTCCAATCTTGCGGATTCTCTCACCTTTACATTATACGCCCCTTCCGAGGCGCCATTCAACCGTACCCTTCAATTGCCGATTATTAAGGAGCATACTTGTGCCAGCAAATCATACTGAAGTATTATTAAACCTTGTACCCCATATCGTGAACTCCGATCAACCTATAGAGCAACGATCATTCACGGGAAAGGAGCTTATTTTGAAGGCAAAAAGCTTGTACCGCAACTATGTCAAAAATAATCTTTTCATGAAAATGATTTTGTTGTTTGCATTGATTACAACGGTGACGATCGTAACTTTTTCGTATTTTATGTTTAATGTCATGTCGGAATCTATTGTGCGCAATGAGCTTGAAAATCAGAAAAAAGCGATCGACAGCGTAAATAACTATATGACACGTAAATTCGAATCAGTGGAGTCGATCATGCTCGACGTGTATAGGAATGAAGCCTTATCCCTTCATCTTACTTATTTCCTTCAAAATCCGTTCGAGGATTACATCAATTATCAATTGGATCAATATGCCTCTTCTATTAATATCGACATGCCGAAGGGGCTGGATTATTTTGAAAATAAGGTTGAAAATGATGCCGATATCGAGAACCTGCTGCTATACAGCTCGGAAAAGCAGTTTTTGTACGCATACAAGCAGGGGCATGTAACGAAGTTAATATCTACGAATGCCGCACATTCCTATATCCCGGATGCCATGGCGATGGAGGGAAGTAAAGTAACGCTGCCGAATGCATGGGTACGAACGGCAATTGGACAACAGGATCCAAAGCTATTCGCGATACGTGTTCCCATTACGGACAAAAATACGTTAAAAAACCTAGGACAGCTGCTCGTTTATTTCAACTCAGAACGGATTCAAAAAGCACTTGAGAGCTATAAAGAGCAATTAAAGGGCTACATTCTTGTCCTTGGACCAACAGGGGAAGTGCTCTTCGATTCCTCAGACAACTTTTATGGTAAACGGTACCCTTATATCGATAAAATTGATTCCTTGAATGACACTGTGATGCTTGAGCAGGAATCTTATGTCAAGATGTTCACACAAACCGAAGCGGGTTATACCGTAGTTGGTGTAGCGCCGAAGGCGGAGGTAGCTGCTGCCTATCAAGGCTTGAAGCACACGATAACATTGATTAGTATCATTTGTATCATTATGGTGCTGCTGGTTCCGACCTTGGTTGTTATCAATTTCGCGAAACGAACGAATAAAATCATACGATTTATGCGCAAGGTGGAGAACGGCGACTTGTCCGCACGCATCCAAGACGAGAAAGAGGACGAGCTTGGGCAAATTTCCAGAAGCTTTAACGATATGCTCGGCGAGCTGACAAAGCATATCGACCGCGTCTATAAAGCGGAGATTAAACAAAAGCATACAGAGCTTGCTGCTTTGCAGGCTAGAGTGAATCCGCACTTTTTGTACAATACGCTCGAAGTGATTCGAATGCGGGCCGTATCGCAAGGAGCGAAGGATGTAGGCGAAATGATATACAGCTTATCGGTGTTATTCAAAAGCTTCGTCCAGCCCAAAGGTGAAAACACGCTCAAGGATGAGCTAGAGACTTCGCGCCTCTATTTGGAGCTGTTTCGGATTCGTTATAAGGACAAGCTGTCTTATGAAATTCATTGCGATCAGAGCTTGGCTAGCAAAAGTATAATGCGAATGGCGCTGCAGCCGATCATTGAAAATTACGTTGTACATGGTCTAGAAGCGCGCAGGCCGGATAACCAAGTGAAAATAAATGTTCGGCAGATAGAGGATCGCATACAAATTCAAGTCGAGGATAATGGCAGAGGTATAGCGCCTGGGCGACTCGCGTCCATTCGTGAGTCGATGGACATGCTGGAGGAAAGCGGTGATTCTTTTGGTCTTCGGAGCGTGCATGAGAGACTGAAGCTGCTGTACGGAACGGAATATGGTGTTGAAATTAACAGCACGCCAGGCGTCGGAACGATCGTAACGATTGAATTCCCAGTAGCAGAGGAGGCGCAGCATGTATAGAGTATTTCTTGTAGATGACGAGCCGTTTATTATTGAAGGCTTGTACGACATTATCGATTGGGCGGCGTTTGGCCTTGAAATCGTAGGTTCAGCGGAAAATGGCCAGGATGCGCTTGAAGCGTTAAAGGAGTCATCGGCTGATATTTTGCTTACGGATATTTCAATGCCAGTGATGGACGGCTTAACTTTGATTCGCGAAGCAAGGCAATTCCGCCCGGATTTGAAGGTCATTATTTTGAGCGGCTTCAACGAATTTGACTATATCAAGTCAGGGCTTAAGCTTGGTGTGGAAAATTATTTGCTTAAACCGATTAATATTGACGAGCTGCAGGAGACGCTGGCTAATACTATCGACAAATTGAACACGACAAGGCCAGACCGATTATTTAGTGATTATGATATTCGCATTCTTAGGGATAATATATTGTATCGGTGGCTGACTGGACGCATTGCGCCAAATGAGCTGATCGAACGTACCGATATGCTTGAAATCCGGCTGGATGCTCCTTATCTTGTGACTGCGATTATTCGAACGGAAAGTCAGTTCGAGCCGTCCTATGAAGCACTACAGCGGCTTGCCATGGAAGATCCGTCGATGCTGCCGTTTGTGGACATTGATGGCGACTTGGTTATCGTGTTTATGCTGGAGGACAAGGAACAGGGTAAGGAAAAGGCGATGAGCATGCTTGAAAATATGCAGAAACGGTTCGCTCCGAGCCCGATGCGTATTTCGCTTGGCAGTGTGGAGGCGGTAGGCGAGGGTGCGCCGCAGAGCTACGCGCATGCGAAGAAGGCGCAGGAATATTTCTTATTATCCGACGAGCCGGCTATTTTGGACTATAGCTTGCTATCAGAGAAGAACAGTATTGAGAACGTAACGTCGCAGCCGCTGAATTGGTCCTTATTCTCGAAGTTGATTAAAGCGAAGGATCTAGAGCAGCTTCATGCGGCAATTGATGCTGAATTTGAGCATTATCAGACGCTGGACGGCGTTACGCCGGAATATATTCAAAGTATGGCCATTGAGATGATGATACGGTTCAAAATGGAGCTCAAAGAAATTAAGCAGGCAGATCAGCCTGAGCTGTTCAAAGCAGGATTCACACAAATCATGCAAGCCGAGACGATTGAAGGGCTCTCCTCCGTTGTCAAAGAAGCAGCTACCTTGACGGTGGATTCGCTTATGCGCGACGTGAAAAGCCCGATCATCCAGCTGCTGCTCGGATATGTGCATGAGAACTATGCACAGGCGCTGTCGCTAAAATCGCTCAGCCAGCAATACAACATCCATCCGGTTTATCTCGGACATCTGTTTCAGAAGGAGACAAATGAAACCTTTACCGAGTATATAAACAAATATCGAATAGGCAAAGCTAAGGAAATGTTGAAGGAGACGAATCTGAAGGTGCAGGAAATTGCGCTTCAGGTCGGCTACTGGGAAACTGGATATTTTTATAAACAATTTAAGAAATATGTAGGGATTTCTCCTACAGATTACAAAGGACTACTCTAATGCAAGATAGAGAAGTCCTTTTTTTCTTTAATTTGTACACCATACCTTTAGTTTGTTCCCTATATGAAAACCGTTACATCCGTTATTTTTAAGTTAGCCCTAAAACGCAACGCGAATTAAGGGCAGAGCAATAAAGTAAGCGTATGCTTACGCAATTGAATTGTGCTTCGTAACTAGACATAGGGAGGACTTACAATGATTAGAAACAAAAAGAGATTTATGCCGGCGCTTGCACTGATGCTGGTCATGTCAATCGTGCTTAGCGCGTGCGGCGGAAGCAAAAACGAAGGTGAAGGCACTGCCGAGAAACCAGTAGAACTGCTCTGGTACACAATTGGTACGCCTCAAAAAGATGTGGACAAGGTTATGCAGGAAGTAAGCAAATATACAGCAGAAAAAATTGGTGTTACGGTCAAAATGAGCATGATTGACTGGGGCGATTACTCACAGAAGCTGCAAGTTATGACGGCTTCCGGTGAAGCAGTAGACATTATGTTTACGTCTTCATGGGCGTTTGACTATGTGCAGAACGCAAGAAAAGGCGCATTCATGCAAATCGATGATTTGTTGAAATCGCACGGTCAAGGTATCGTCGATACACTTGATCCTGCCTTCCTTGAAGGCTCAAAAATTGACGGCCACAACTATGGTATCCCTGCAAACAAAGAGCTGCCAGCGCAAGAAGTATGGCGCTTTAACAAGCAGTATGTAGACAAGTACAAAATCGATATTTCAAAAGTGAACACACTTGAGAGCCTTGAGCCATTGCTCAAAACGATCAAAGAAAACGAACAAGGCGTATATCCTTTCGCGGTTGATAAAAACCAAATGCCTTACGTGCCATATGACTATGTAATCGAGAAGCTTCCAATGGCTGTTTCCCTCGATACGAAGGATTACAAATTGGTTAACGTACTAGATACACCAGAAATGAAACAAGCTTTGACTACAATGCACAAATATTATAAAGCTGGCTACATTCCAACTGAAGCAGCAACAATGGATTCGATGACAGATGTTCAAACGACTGGCAAATGGTTCTCAGACCGTGCGACAACTCAGCCTTTCGCTGACAACCTATGGTCTGCAAGCTATGGCTACCCAGTAGTTTCAACTCCTGCAAGCAAAGCGCTTATTTACAACTGGTCAGTTATGGGT
>NZ_JBFRDK010000234.1:0-7775 GCF_052113545.1 Paenibacillus sp. TAF43_2 | reverse complement strand
TGAAATTAGCTGACTTTATTACAGTAGAATCTGTTTTTTGTGATTTTCCGATTCGCGTTTCAATGGCTGTAATTCCTGACACGGTAGATGGAAGGAGATTCATTCTTGTTGAGGAAACTGAGAGAATTTTAAGAGAGGAATTACAACCTTTAGTTGGAAAACAATAGAGAGAAGGAGTAAAGTAGTTCTTTGAATTTTGTAGTTCATGCCTTTATTGTATATTCCTTAAAAAACATATTTCTTTAGAAATCAGGAAAAAGATAATTATTTCTTGATAGGGATGAATTAAAATTAATTAACTACGTAAAAACCATACTTTGATGAAGATAACAAATCATTATTTGCATCAAGATATATTAACAAATGATAATAGCATCCCGTAATAAATTTTAGAACTTAACTAAATCTGCCGTTGTGGCGGTTTTTTTCATGGACTTTTAGTCAACATTAAGATGTTCGTGCTATGTTGTACCGGCAGTGTGCTAATCCGCATTATAGTTACTGATGAACAGGGTAACAAGAGAAATCAAAAGTTTTTTAATTTGAAAAAAAGGTTTAAAAGAGTTCATTTAAAAATAACATTAAACTGACGTAACATCAGTTGACAATTACTATGTGGCGAAGCGCCTACGAAGATATATGGGAGGCATATATCTCTGATGAAATGACGTAAAATTATCCGTTGGGTTTCCCGTCAGCCCCGGCATCGGATTACTACCGATGTTCGCCCGTTAGAGGGGCATTTTCAATTTCACCAGAAGTGACCGTCGCAGTAGCCGAAAGGCTAGGTAGAACGAGGTGTACTCAATAGTAAGAGTGCTCGGTAAAGCTGCATCTGGGCGAGCTGAAATAGGGTCCTGCCTGATGTTCGGCACCTCAATATTAATTAACCATACCTGACAGAAGGCATCGTGCCTTTTTTAAAATGTGGAAATCTATCCTTCATTTGAAGGGTAATTCTGTCCTCCCCTCCCTCAAGCATCGGCCCCTATAATGATTTTCATTACATTGATATGTTCTTCCCAATAACAGTAAGGTTCAAGTGTCAACAATCTACAAGAATATCATGTTATTGAAAAGTGTATATACAATGTTTAAACGCTGTATTAACGTTGTAATTATTCTGTATGAACGATATTTTGTTTTGTAATAAATTATGGATACAATATTTTGCGGTTATTACCGGGAATTATGTTAAAATCTTTTTAGAATTGTTGCAAATAATGCTTTCCGTAAGCTGATGCCTAAACATAGTGAGGTGTTTGAAATGGACAAGGAGTTATCTTTCGAAGAATATTTTGCTCGTAAGCTTCAAGAAGAGGAGAAAACCATTAAGGATTTACCTTATTCATTTGATGAGCTGCGTGATATATATTTGCAGGAATACGAATGGAAAAGAAAAGCTCCTTTGCTTGATATAAAAATGGAGCCACAGGCGCTTGATTATGAAGTTGCACAATATTTTTTACCGGAACGTTGGGAAATGCCTAGGGAAGGTAAATTGCTTTACAATGACGAGGAGTTGCTTGATGTTTTGAAGCTCCTTTTCGTCAACCTTGGTGCCGAAAAGGGATTAAAAGCAGTCCCAACGTCTTTGATTGATAAATATCTTATGGCAGAGAAACAAAAACATTTGAGTCAAATAGTAGCAAATGACTTGCTGAACACTCAAACGCGTGAAGCTTCGAGTGAAAAAAAGCAATTCATCCGAGACAGCATTGAAATCGCTGCGAAGGTGCAAAGAGCACAATTATTTAAACATATGAATCAAGAAACAAAAGCTGGTAGGGAGGTAAGCATGGAATCAATTCGGAGGGATGAGACTCTGGGTTACATAAACCAGGAGATACTTAATTACGGTGAAGATATTGAAGATTTGGACTGTAGTCCGTTCGAGCATTTGAGAATGCTACACGACAGAAGCGAAATTCAGAAGCATGTTGTTGGCCAGATGAGCAATATTGAAGCAACAGTATTGGCAAAATACGACCTATTGTTAATGCTTAAAGCTGAGGAAATGTTCAGACACATCAGCAAAGTGTATGACTTTTCTTTGACTGATGCAAAAGATATCCCACTAACTGAATGGTGGTGGCATTTAGATAAGGTTGCCAAAGGGGATTTAAAAGCTAAATTTAGGTGTGAAGTAGAGGTGCAGCAAGAAGGTTCGTCAGAATGAGAAATTTGTAATCATGAAATGGTAAACAAGGTGCTGATAACGTTCGAGGTATTAGCGTAAAAGACAAGGGGTTTTTCTGGAAGAACGTTAAGGTAACTATTTTAGGGCTGGATAACGTGTAAAACCCAAGGGGAAATCACCCTTGGGTTTATTTTTTCGCTTTGAGCTTTCCAATCAATATGGGATTGGACATCGTGATAAAGTTATCTTCCATTTTAAACGTATTTGGCAATTCGACCAGCACCAAATTTAGAATGATTCGTTTAAGGTCATCTTTCGAGCCATGGTTACGATTGCTATCTGCTTTCTGTATCAAAATATATTGTTCAGCGACGTTTGGATAAATATCGTATCCGATGACCCAATATCCTGGTTCCAATATGATTCTTTTAACTTCTCGTACGGCTCCTTCAATGTATTTCATGTCGTCTTCACCTTCAGCCATCTTTTTGCGAGCACATTCTATATATGAAAGTGTATCCTCGATTTGCCCCTTTATCTTTCCGTACTGCCCATCGGAAATTTTATTTACGAAATGCTTTGTCTCTTGATAGCTTAGGGTCGAATTCAGAACATTCTTTAAAGCTCCGAAGCACATGTCCCATGAACCGCTCTGAGATGTTTTCAGTTTGTTAATGTTCTGGTGCATAATAAATGCTTCTCTCAGTGCATAAAACTCGCGAGCTGCTGAAAGCTGCTCGTTATTTTTTTGTCTTTCAAGTAAATCTCTTGATTTTATCCACCCTTCCTTATCGGATGACTTCTTCCAATGCCCTAGCACATAATCAAAGTAAAAATACATATCTATACTTTCGCTGTGAATCGTATCAAGGAATTTTTCGTCCGACCTCTTTAGCACTTTATATCCATAGTAAAGCGTTAGGTGCATGAATCCAAGAAAACTATAGCGAATCTTATACTCCACTAAGTTAGCCTTGCTTTCGTAATAAACTCCTTTGTGCATAATGGAGTAATCAATCATTTCATCGTCGTCGAATACCGGCAGCTCAATGAATCCTTGTTTTAATGCCGCGTTACTATGGTCGACATAAAATTCTTTCATAGTTGAATCCAACTTTTCTCTCCATTTGAAATCCTCAAGTTGTTCTGAATTGAACTTACGCTTTTGTATAGTTAACCTCTTACAAGATAATGCTTCCAACTGTTCTAAGCTCACACTTTCACCTCCACAAAATTTCAATGATTATAAATGAAGATGAAAAAAAATGTAACTTTTAACCCGGATTTTAGAACTGGGTTATGATAATAGAGTATAATCACTAATTTTATTTTAAATCGCTGACAATGTGTCTCTGTACAAACAGCGTCGTATAATCCTCTGCGGTTATACTGAGTAGCAACAACCTAATTATATAAAAGAATATACACCTTGCTTGGTGTAAGGACAGCTCGATTAGGAGGGATTAAACATGTACTGCTGATTGTCATTAAATCAAACAGTAGAAACATCTGAAAGACGAACTCGGTTTGACTTTCAAAAGCATGCCCGATTCACCTAATAGTCAGGACAAATCTGAAACGAAGCTCGAAAAAAGATAGGTGAAGAAGAAAAGCCCGAAATTGCAACATGCGTACGGTATTAAAAAGTCGAGAATTTCATTTTGGACGGGAGAGATGCAAACCTGGAAGTTACATCGAGAAAGAAATTGTAGAGTTGAGAACGATTCATTCAGAAAGGCCCAAATAAACAAAGCCGAACTTTTTAGGGAAACTTTGTGCCTGAAATGGATGAATTGAGATGAGATTAATTAGGAAAGAGTAGAGGAGTAAAAGAGTTGAGAATCAGGTTTGAACCAAACCGTTGAATCGTTACTAGAGTCAATTCAAACGTATTTGTAGAAGAGTTAGTTAATAAAGTGGTGCAATTCTCTTATTTTCAGATTTACCTGTTCAACATGACGTTAGCGGGAGTTTCTTGCGTCTTCCCAGTCGAACGAATCGGCGAACCAAAATTCTAGGGTGTGATTTATTGTCTACGGACGCTCGCAACAGCAAACCATGTGCGCTCAATATCATGGAAACAATTCATGTGAGGTAGGTTAATTCGCTTTGGTTTTTTTCCTTAAAGGTTTGAAGGTTCTCATTTGATGGAGCATCGGGGGGCGGTGTGGAATCAAATGGCAGCGTCGTGAAACGACGCGTGAGGAGCATTGCGGCTGCAATGCGGAACACGCGGCGGGGCACGAGGATGCGATGCTTTAGCGTAGCGCAGCTTCTCGAACGAGGAGTCGGCGCATGCGCCAGTGACGATGTTCGAGGAGCGAGCAACGTGCCTTTGACTTTAGTGTGAAAGAGCGAAGCGAATGAGCATGCTTTAGAAACGGTTATATGACCGTTTGAGATTTCTCAAACTGTCATATAACCAGTTTCTGAGGTTTTGCAAAAATCTGGGGAGGAATGAGCCTTTTTCCATGCTCCGTTTTGAACTAAAAAAACTGAGAGTAGGGTATCACCCGGCCTTTGTCGGCAGCAAATAGCAAATTATAGCGTGAACGACTTCCGGTAAAACCCGTAGAAAATTTTTGAGGAGGTGTGATATGAGTAAATTAGAGAAGAGTAAACAAAAAATCGCAGCAATTTTCAGAGCAGCTCGAAATCAAAATATAACTGTGAAGCAAGGAAAGGCCCGTCTGTCTGATAAGACCTACAATGATTATGAAAAAATCGTGATGAAATACGCTAATAAAATAAGCAAAGATTTCAACATTTCCGATGTAACGAAGTGGAAGCCGGTAATGTTTATGAAGTACGTAAATGAGGCTGTAGACGATTGGAAGAGTGGAAATTTGGGTGTAGCCTTTTCTATTAAACAAGAACGTGCTGCGTTAGAATTCTTTCGACATGCAACAATAAAAACAAATACATTTAAAAGTGAAATTGAATGTGTGGATAAGGATGAAATAAAGAAGATGCTCGATTTCAACCATGTTCGCAGGTCAGGAAGGTATACTCACACACTTTCAGCGGATTTAGAAAGCAGCAGCCGATTGCTGGAAGAAATAAAAAATTCAAGGTCACACCATACTGAAGTTGCGTATCATGCCTATAAAATAGCTATGTTGACCGGTGCTCGACTAAAGGACGTAATGAATCTTACTGTTGGTAATATTAATCTAAATGGAACCGTAAATTTCACTGGAACAGTTAAGATTGAGAAAAGCAAGGGTGGTTTGACTCGAAATGTGCCGATACCAGAGGATACATTGGAATACTTGAGAGAATTGATGGAAGGGAAAAAGTCCGGGGACAGAATCATTCGTCTTTATAAAGAAGGAGATGAAAGAAAAACGATGAGAAACGAAAGTGCAATGAGAAAACTCAGCGGAATTGTAACAGCCGCTGGGGAAAGAGCCGGATTAAATAAAGTTGAAACGGTTTCCTATAAATATCGAGATGAAAACGGTAAAACTAAGTTTAGAACGACTGAAATAAAGGTGACAGCAAGTTTTCACACAGCTCGTAAGACTTTTGTGAACGAACGTTTCGTTTTCTATAATTCGATGGACGAGGAGAGGCAAAAAAGTATGCTTGAAGAACGTTTAAAAGACGAAAAAGTAATGAAGAAGTACCAACAGTCAAAGCAACGTATTAATAAAACTCGGAGTTCGGGCGACAGAGAGCTGTATCACTATGAAAACGCTATGTTCTTAGCTAGTTTGGATTCAGGGCATTTTCGAGTGGATGTTTTAGAGCAATTTTACTTGTTACGAGAAACTTTGAAGGAGGAAAGAATACGGGTTGGAAAAAGGGTTTGAGTAGATGTTTGAAAATAAACAAAGTTCCTAAACTATTAGATAGATTAGGAACTTTGTAAGCTTATTATTGTTTCAAAATTTCCATAACTTCAGCCAATAGATTGATATTACTTCCAATCATTTTTTTTAGATTCAAGGTTAATTCAATTACTTCCCTTCTACGTTTTTCTGCATTCGACTCTTTTTTTTTCGATTTCAGCTGCGCATCAAAAGAAGCGTGAGTAACACTATTATTTACACTCAATTGATTGGATGGCGTGTCGTCTAATGTTGAATTCTTGTATTCAGCTTCTTGCTTTGAACAATCAATGGTGAAAGTCTCTACAAGGTTTTTTTCGGGCATCTCCGTTTCAATATGGGCTTTTTTTTCAATAATATACTTTTGCTCGCTTGAGGCCACCTTTTGTAGTCTCTGCTCCTCAATATATTGCTTCATTTCTTCGATAGGTTCTTTAAGATGGGCTGCTAGTGCTTCAATAATAAGTGCTGATGGTGCAATGTCTGCACTTTTTTGAAAAGAAATGCCCATTTCTAAATCTAATTCGCTTGTGAAGTTGATTTCAATTCGGATTCTGTTCATTGAGTTATGCTTTTCACCCCAAATTTCTTTAATCCAAATTGCCGAGTTAATCTCCCGTCCTTCTCTGACAAAGTAAATCCCCTGATTCGTTACGTTAGTAGGAATAAAGGCATTGTCGGTTTTCGCTGGCAATACTACAGCTGAAATAACAACTGTAGTATTGCCGCGCTTTGCATTACTGATTTTATAGGGTACAGGAAATGCTCTATTGTTTAAAAAAACTTTTGTTTCTTTATTCTCCATCATTAAGGGGTCAATTGGAAACACCCTTTCCCCTAAATCATGATTGCTACTTACATAAATCTCTTTGCCGTCTTGGATAAACTTACGATAAGTCTGGCCTAAACTCAGGCTTAGCAACTGTGCATTTTTTTTGGCAAACACATTCTTGAATTTTTCGGTTTTTAAAAGTAAAACTGTACCGTGATTAGAATTTTGTGTTTTACTGCCGAAAAATTCAATATCTCCGACTAATGCTTTATTAATTGGAGTCTCAAAAGCTCCACGGTTTAACAAATCACTCCTGGAGAACTCCCCATTGACCAAGTCGAAATTATCTACTTTTGTAAAAATTTCGACTCTATCTGATAAGTACATGGCCGCAGCATTTTCACCCATACCTAATTTACCGATTTTATTTTTTTTGAACATGAGTTTTCTCTCCTTTTAATTACTTGCTAATCGTAATGATTCTTGTAGTTCATATGGGTCCATCCCCGAGCCATCGTCTGCGATAGTTAATAAAAACTTTCCTTGTTCAATTTGTTGAATGTAAATAAAAATCTTATTCGCATTTGCATCTAACGCATTATCAATGAACTCGCAAATTGCACTGGTCGATGTAAATGAACTATACTCTAGGGAAGCGACAATTTTCACATTTGGGCTGACATCGACTAGACCAAATGGAAACTTATTTAGTTCATTCTTTTTCTTTTTAGGAGTAGACATTTTTCGGAAATCCCCTTTGTTTTTTATTTTTATTTTTATTTTTATTATTATTTTCATCTTCGAGAAGCGCGCTTTCTCATGTGCCTTACTCTACAGCATCTATTTTTAGATTTCTATAATAAAATTTTTCCAACTGAAAATATTTTCGAAATTAAAAATGGTCTGGGTAAAATTTATTGATGATTTACGTAGTAATTTATATGGGAATACTAAGTTAATAAATGCTTTGGAGAATTACCGAAAGGAATTAGAAATGTGAAGAACTGGGACGATAGTATCAATAAACGCT
>NZ_JBFRDK010000233.1:0-7893 GCF_052113545.1 Paenibacillus sp. TAF43_2 | reverse complement strand
GGTATAGCTCTCTATACTCTACATTTATCTCAACCTTTCGCTTTACCACTACTGGTGTTAAAGGTTTACCGTAGATAATCTTATTAAGTTCTTATTTAAGTCCAGAAAAACGCCATAAAGGAAGCCCGCAGCTATCCTTCAACTCCCCCCATACTTAGTAAGTCACAGGCTTAGAAGAGCTTACTGAGCGTCTCAAACATCGTATGATATAGAACATTAAACATCTTAATTTGTTGTTTAATGTCACTATAATCTGTAGACATTTCGTCTACAGGATTAACAATAAATTCAACCTACATTATCCGTTGTCTACAATTCGTCTACAATTTCCGCCCACAGAAAAACCCAGTCCTCTTGCGGACTGGGTTCTCATGGTGGAGGCGAGGGATTTGAAATGTTGTCTGCTTCTTTTTGTTCTGAATCGTCATACATCTTCGCACCCCAAAAGTTGTTATTCTATAGGCATCGCAGGATGATTCACTCTCGAAATGTGTTACATAACATTAACCAGAAGTCGGAACTGGTCCGATATCGCTTTTCGTGATTAGATAGTTTCAACACAAAAAAAGCATTTGGGTTAGAATATTACAAACCCATATGCTTGATTAAAAAATAAAAATGGCGATTTTCCGCAAATCGGATTTTCAAAGTTATATATTAATCTTGCAAGCATGCAGTGGACAAATCCCACTGTACGAAATCATACATATGGGGGAAATTTAAAATGGCTAGACGCAGCGACAAATACATGAATAGAGAAGCACTTCCCGATACTTTGAAAGTTGAAGACATATCGTCTTTTCTAGCAATTGGTAGGGGACAAGGATATGAGCTAGTGAACAAAAATGAATTTCATGTTGTGCGAATTGGTCGTGCTATCCGGGTTAGCAAGAAGTGCTTCTTGGAATGGTTTGATGGTCAAAAACCACAGAAAACTGACTAATATAATGGAGGGTTCCACCATGTACTTTGTAAATGAAGAGCACGAGCGCAATTTCTACCATTTCCTTAATAAGTACCCTATTACATTAAAAAATAATGAATATCGCACCGGCTATTATATAGTTGCTCATCCGGTTATTTATGACGTCTGCGATGGTAAACCCGATTCTAATGGTCATGGACCTTTTGATTGGTATTTTAACGAAGATTTTAATCACAATTTGACTCCTGCATATATTGAGCTTGTGAAAGCCGGTATCCACCTTTACAACAACTATGAGGATTTCTCGCTCTATCTTTCATTAGGTAATTGGCGAAATGAACTGTTCGAAGTTTTCATCCAAGCTTGTAAAATCAGACGTGGAGAAGATTAAAAAAAACAACATACAAGGGAGTTACTGATAATGGCAAGAACTAAAAAATATCCTGGTGTTTATGAACGAACTGATACCAACGGTAAGTCTTACTACTTTATTATATCTACGATTGACCCAAAGAGCGGAATGAGACGTCAAAAGAAATATGGTGGATATTCAAGTCAGGCTGCTGCTTATAAAGACCTTATTGACTTTAAAGATAAGAAGAATAAGGGGACATACATTGAACCAACCAAAATGACGTTAAGGGAATGGCTCGAATATTGGATTTCAGTAAAAGAGCTTACATTAAAGAACATCACCCTACAATCATACAAGCAACGCATCCAGCATATCGTGGAAGGCTTCGGTAATGAGAAGTTATTCACGCTTACCAAGGATATCTTCACTGAATTGCATAGGTACCTAATAGGAAAGAACAAGATTATTTATAAGGGAGAGAAAGTCGTGACAGAAGAAAAACTATCAAGCCGCACAATTCACGACACTCTAAAGGTTTTGAAGATGGCATTGGCTCAAGCTTTCCGCGATGATAAAATCCCCAAAGATATAACTACTTTCTATAAGTTGCCTCCTGTAATAACTAAAGAACATAGCGTTCTAAAGCCTAACGAAGTTACTGCTTTAATTGAAGCGGCAAAAGGTGATTCTCAGTTTTGCGCTATTTACTTAGCGCTAACTACTGGAATGAGGAAATCAGAAATACTTGGGCTTTCATGGGATGACATTGATTTTGACCACAGGACCATAAGTGTTGTCCGTACTCATAACAATCAAGACAACTCCGTTAGTGAAGGAACCAAAAACAGGTCAAGTCGACGCTCTGTAGAGATTGATGATGAGATTATCGAGGTCTTAAAAGCCCAACAACGGCTAATAAGAAGCTACAAACAATGTGTCGGAGACTTGTACCAAGAAAAGAACTTAGTTTGTCCCACTCAAATTGGTACACCTGTGAATCCAAGTAATTTAAGACGCAGTTTATATCGAATTTTGAAAAAAGCAGAAGTAACCAGGGTCACTGTACATGAATTAAGACACAGTCATGCGACTCATCTACTTATGGCTGGTGTTGATTCAAAAATAACGTCTTCCAGATTAGGACACAGTTCCACCCGAGTTACTAATGACATTTATCAACATGTCATAAAAGGAATGCAGGCAGACGCTTTGAAGAAGTACAGAGAAAAAATAAATACAAAGAGATAAATTCTCAGAACAAGCACTTGCTTGTTCTTTTTTTATGTATCCTTCATTACTTCTGGTTATTCCACATACTCTCGAGTTTAAATACCTCAAATGTTACCGAAATGATACCGGGGATAGTGCCTCACGCATTAATATACATTTATCTTTCGCCTTTATACATCAATGAGAACACTAATGTAGGCAAAATAAAAACCCTCCGAAGAGGGCGTAATATGCGGTAGTGGTGGAGAATAGGGGGCTCGAACCCCTGACCTCTTGCATGCCATGCAAGCGTTCTCCCAGCTGAGCTAATCCCCCACATATACATCGGTTATTCATTTGACCTTTGCTCTGCCAGTGATATGCTCTCCCGTGTGGGGCTATTACACTACCCCGATTTATCTAGCATTCGACGGGTGGGGCATTCAATTCATTCACGATATACATGCATCAACTCATTAAGGCTCCACCGATTCGGCTACCTTCATGGCCTCGTCGCCCGAAATCGGACCGGACACGCCATAATGAATGCCGTCAACCACCCAGAACAGTTCCGTGAACTCGGCTTGCTCGAAAATTAAGCCGTCCGCTCCGCCCACTTTGGTCTGGGTGAACAGGTCCGTCGGGAACGCCGCCGGCATGCGGCTCGCGCTGAACGTCACCGTCTTATCACCCGAGCCGTATGTGAAGTTTAAATCTCTGAGCGGTTGGTCCTTCATTCCCACGCCGACGATCTCAGCCAACTTGAAGCCTTCCGGGGCGACTTGAGGAACAAGCACACCGGAACCGAAAGCTGCTTTGGCTGCCTCCGCCGTTCCTAATGGAGTTGTAATCAATTGGGACAACTCCGAGCCTGTGGCTCCTCCGTTTCCGGGCGGCACGATTTCCGACGAATTATCCGTTGGCGTCGGGACTGCGGAGGGCTCTTGCAGCATCGGCAATCCCGCCACTATGACGACTGCCGCGACCAGTGCTGCCGCTCCTGCAAGCCAGGCTTTCGGAAGAACGAATCGGCGGCGGCCTCTCGCTTCCGCGGCGGCTTGTTTCCTGATTTTCTGTTTAACGCTATCGCTCAATTCCATTTTAGAAAACAACATATCATCAGACTCCTTTTGCAATTGTTGACGTAAATTACGCTCCATGTCCGTCATCGGTTGTCTCCTCCTTGCGCATTTCCCGAGCCAACGCCTCGCGCGCCCGGTGCAGTCTGTTTCTCACGGTACCCTCGGGCGACGACGTCGCTTTCGCAATTTCCCGTGTGTCCAAGTCCAGATAATAGTATAAATACAAAGCCTCCTGATACGGCAGAGGCAGACGCAGCATATGCTGCAAAATCTCGCTTTTCTGCAATCTTTTAAGCGCTTCTTCTTCTACGTTGAATATCCGTCCCCGCTCCATCAGGCTGGGATCGGTCGGCTGTTCCGTAAACATCCGCACACCCATCTTGTCCCGGCAAACGTTGATAGCGATCGTCGTCAACCAGGTTTTAACCGCGCTATCTCCACGAAACGAGTTCCAGTTGCGATAAGCGCGAAGAAATACCTCCTGACTGATATCCTCGGCAAAATGCCGATCCCCGGTATAAAAATAAGCGGTGCGCATGATCGTCGAGCCAAAGCTTTCCATCAACTGCTTTAGAGCTTGAGTGGGATCTTTCGGGAAATTTTCCTTGTTATTCGAGCCGGCCGGCATCACTGAATCATCACCTCCACCTATTAGACGGCCTGAGCGCATTTTTCGCTGCACTGCGCTTTAAATCTGACAATCCAATAAAGATTTCGCGAATTTGAGCTTAATTGCCCATATTCCTTCTTGCTTGAATTTCAAAGTATAAAAGCCACATGTACAGGATGCCTGTTGATGCGGCTTTTCGACTTCATCTTTGGTTTAAAAGATCCCCAATATCCGTTTATACTAACACTATTTTCTCCAGATGACCTCTTCGCTGCCAGCTATGCGATCTCCCACCTAGACGTATTACACATCATAATTATTATTAAGACGTACGTTGACACAATAGGATTACACGTGTAGTATATGAGTTGTAGGCCTACAATTGTGATCCTTTTACATGTAACGGGAGGTTTCGAGTATGACTAAATTACCACAAATCACAGATGCAGAATGGGAAGTTATGAAAATCCTCTGGGCGAGGAAGGAATGTCCATCCAGCGAAATTGTTAAACAACTAACGGAAACAATGGACTGGAGTCCGAAGACGATTCGTACGCTGCTTAACCGTCTGGTGCAGAAAGAAGCGGTTGGAATCAACAAAGACGAATCTCGACGAGCCCAAATGTTTTATCCATTGGTTTCAGAAAATGAGTATTTGCAAAGTGAAACCAAAAGTTTTTTGCAAAAATTGTACGGTGGAGCTATTAAACCGATGCTTGCGAACTTCCTTCAGGAGAAAAAACTGACGGAACAGGAAATCAATGAGCTGAAACAATTATTCGATGATAACAAATCGAAGATAGGCAAATAGCCATGACATATGTGCAGATGTATATGCAGGTGTTTTTCGACTGGGTGATTCGCGCTTCGTTGATGGCAAGTATGCTGGTTGTTCTCATTGTCATGATCAAATGGATGCTCAGAAACAAGTTGCAGCCGAAGTGGCATTATCTCCTATGGTTTCCTGTTGTCATTCGGCTCGTATTGCCTTGGGCGCCAGAAAGCTCGTACAGCGTATACAATCTATTGCCAATGAAGCAGCAGTTGTCTAATGAATCCCTTTTAGGATCGCTCGATGATATTTCCAATCTTTATGAACGAAAGAATCAGTTAAAGAACAACGTGGATTCACCGAGTGAATGGACACTCAAAGATCAATCCGATGTCATAGTTCATTCCTCTGCGAATGTTCCTGAAAAACAAGTCCTTGCAAAGCAATCGTTTATGGATCTATTATCCAAAATAACGCTGCGAGACATCCTGTTGTTTGGTTGGTTGCTAGGGGTCATAATCTTGAGCCTTGTAACCCTTATAGCCAATATCAACGTGTATAGACGAATTAAAAAACAGCCCAATGTAACCCATCCGGCGGTATTACAAGTATTCGAGCAATGCAAGCGCCAAATGTCGGTCAAACAACCGATTCTTCTGACCGTAACAGATGCAGTGCCAAGTCCTGCGGTTTATGGGTTTATGAAACCAAGGATTTTATTATCCAGTTMGTTGATTCGTTCGATGGATGCCGATCAATTCCGTTATATTTTCAATCATGAACTGGCACATATCAAGCGCAGGGACGTTGCGATGAATTGGCTCATGCATGTTCTGGTTATTTTACATTGGTTTAATCCGATAATGTGGGTTGTCTACGCACGAATGCGAGCAGATCAAGAGGTAGCCTGTGATGCATTAGCCTTGTCCTACATCCATGCTGAACACAAAGCAGCTTACGGCCAGACGATCATTAATTTATTGGAGCATTATACAGGAGCCCGGAGATATCCAGGTTTGGTCGGATTATCGAGTAATTACAAGCATCTCAAGAGGAGAATACTCATGATWAAACATTTTAAGAAAAATTCTATGCGCTTATCTGTATTAGGATTAGCAACGCTATTAACTGTCTGCTCATTCTCATTAGTAAATGCTCAAGGGAATACCCATTCAAATGAAACAGTAGAAGTGGCAAAGCTATCGAAGCCTGGAGGCGGCCAAATCCAAAGCCTGACAGTCAATACTGCAGAAGAAGCTACTCTCGTATTGCAGAAGTATTTTAACCTAACTGGATTTTCACTTATAAAAGATGAAAGAGAAACTGCGACTTATGTAACTGCAGACGACAGTATGCGTGTATGGGTTGGTCAAAACAATAAAATAATTGGTATTAATGATATGAAGGCAGCTAAAGAATCAAACAAAAGCAATGAAATACAAAAAGAACAATGGATTTCAATAGACCAAAGTAAAGAGAAAGCGACTCAATTGGCTCAACAATTCTTGGATGTTAGTGTTCAAGAAGTACAAATTACAACAACAGAACATAGCTACGCCAATGACTCACTTGTTTTATTTGAAATTAGACCTTCTTACGAAGGAAATCTTACTAGCGATGGCCGGTTTCTTATAACAGTGGACCGATCCACTGGAGATATTACAAATATTAACCCTTTTATGTGAATGAGCTGAACGACTAGAGGCTCTGCTATCGCAAGGCCTTAGGGCAACAAATGTAAAATTGGAGAACGATAGTTAAATAACTATTGCAGCAGTCTGAACAAGACCCCATTCTGTAGACAAAAAAAACCTATGCTGCATGGTCAAGCCCCCGATTTTATAGACATTGAAAAAAGCCCTAGGAAACAAGCTGGCGACGGTACTCAACCGGAGTCAGCTTGTTAAATGCCTTTTCGAACGTTTTTAATACCAACGGATTTTCATTGTTGAAACTCACGTGATAAGCAATAATTTCAGTATTAAACAAATCCTTAATTACGGACAGGTAAATCTTCTGATCGAACACGCGGTACTGAGTAATATCCGTGACACATTTCTGATTGGGTTTGTCTGCTGTAATATCATGATTAAGTCTATTATACGCTACACGTCCTGCATACGGCGCCCTCTATTATCCATAAGCCTGTACTCTCCGAGTTGCTTGTATTTACGCATCCATTTCTTAATCTGACCTTCATCTTCAATCCCCAATTCCTTTATTATCTCCCTTTTTGTTTTGCCACCTAGCTTTAGCTCGATTGCTTTTAGCTTGGTCTCCTAACTGTAACGTTTAAACTTCTGTCCTTTTGTAGCCAATGCCAAACACCCCCTAAAACCTCGTTCGGTCAAAATAACAATTTCCCCTCTATTATCAGTGGGATGAGCTTTGCGTATTAAATAACCACATTGCTCGAGATAATCCACCTTCGTGCGCGCGGTCTGTCCCTTGCTAGGCTCCACCTAGCTCGATTCCCGGCCCCACGAGGACATGCCCGGCGACCTTATGAGACAAGGCGCCATGTGCGCCTATCCGGTGTTCGCCTCTCCTTTTCTTCCTCAATTTTCATCTTAGCATAAAGACTATATACAAGGGATAAATCCCATCTTCCCCTATACTCTTCATGCTTTTGGACTTACAGGCATTTATCTAGGTCTATGAGAAGTGATTTCGATCCCCGCTTAGTCACAGACAAGCGGGGATTTATCAAACCCTAGTTATTTAAGTGCCGCTCAGGCTAACTACCCTTCCCTCCCACTGTTGATCATCTGTCGGGAATGGGACAATGCTCTTATCACCATCAAATGACAAGAACTTGAGCCCATAAATCAAAAAAGCCACGATTTACGCAACTTGTTATGGAACAAAGTTTCTGTCAACTGACACCAGCCGTACTAGCTTGCGAGGGTGCCCTGCTTGTACTGGCCATCAGCGTGGATC
>NZ_JBFRDK010000232.1:0-8061 GCF_052113545.1 Paenibacillus sp. TAF43_2 | reverse complement strand
AATATATTTACAGCGAGCAATTAAAAACGGTAGATTACGTTTTTGGTCAAATCGCGAGCGGAGGACTTGTTAGAACAGGACCGGTAGCTGCGGTAACACTGCTGATGATGCTTGTACCGATCACCGTATTTATCGTAACGCAGAGCAATATTATTCAAACCATGTCTACATCGGGCTTGAAGGAATAACAGGAGGGAAGCAACGGATGAAGAGAATCATCGCCGCGTTATTTATCGCATCGCTCATGATCGGTGCGGCCGCTCCTGTTGCAGAAGCCGCAATAGATACCTATCAGTATTCCTATTGGGGAGATGCTGTGCCCTCGCCGAATGCATACAAAATGGAGCAAGTCATTTACGGTGACAACTGGAGCAGTGGGCGTCTTGCTTCGCCAATGGATATGTTCGTTGGCAAGGATGAGCGAATATACATTGCGGATACGGGCAATAACCGAATCATAATATTGAACAAGGAATTTCAAGAAGAACTGGTCATTTCCAAATTTGATAATGAAGGAAAAGAAGATGCGCTGAATAAGCCGGAGGGAGTATTTGGCACAAACGATGGTCTCATCTATGTGGCAGATACACTCAACCGAAGACTTGTCGTATTTGATACTGCGGGTAAGTTCATACGAGCAATAGGCGAGCCTAAATCAACGCTGCTGCGGCCAGGGTTTCAGTACGCGCCAATTAAGGTGGCCGTTGATAAAGCGAAGCGAATATTAGTCGTTAGCCGCGGGTCTTACGAAGGAATGATGGAGTTTGACGATGAAGGGCAGTTTATCGGCTTTATTGGAACGAATCGAGTAAAGTTCAGCCCGATTGATCTGTTCTGGAAACGGATATCGACCAAAGCACAGAGACAGCAAATGGAGCAGTTCATACCGTTTGAATTTAACAATCTCGATCTTGATGAGGACGGGTTCATCTACACCTCAACCTCAGAAGAGGATTCGAACCGGCCGATCAAACGGCTGAATCCATCGGGAGCTGATATTTTGCGGAGCAAGGGTTATTTTCCGCCCAAGGGTGATATTGGCACTCTGAAGACGGGGACCAATCCGGGCAGCTCCATATTCATCGATGTGGCTGCGGATCAAGCTGGCATGTATTCCGCGCTTGATTCTAAGCGGGGACGGATATTTACTTACGACAAGGATGGAAATCTGCTGTACGTGTTTGGAGGGTTAGGAAGCAAGCAGGAGAATTTCCGTACCCCCTCTGCCATTGAAATTATGGATGATCATATACTTGTGCTGGATAAAGATAACGGACGGTTGACAGCATTTGAGCCAACCCGCTATGGCAGCTTGATTAGGGAAGCCGTTATTTCGCTTTATCATGGCAAAACAGAGCAATCCACAGCTGCTTGGGAGAAGGTGCTTCAGCTAAACGGAAATGTGGAGGTAGCCTATTTAGGCATCGGCAAATCTCTGCTCAAAAAAGGCGAATATCATGAGGCGATGTCTTATTTCAAGCTTGGGAACAACAGGGAGTATTACTCCGAAGCCTTTAAGGGTTATCGAAAAAGCATCGTGCTGGCGCATTTCGGCACTATTGTTCTCGTTGTTGCACTAGCTGTTGTACTTGGTTTTATCCTTTTGAAGTGGAATCGGAGAAAGGTGAATGGCCAGCACTTTCAGGAGTTCGGCATTATCAAAAATCCTTTCTATACGATGATGCATCCCTTTAATGGCTTCTGGGAAATGAAATACGAGCAGAAGGGCAGGCTCAAGCTCGCTTTCGGCATTGTGTTTCTGCTTGTCATCTTCACCATTATTAAGCGGCAATACAGCGGCTTCGTCGTCAATTTCAACAACCCAAGCCAATTGAACAGCTTGAACGAATTAACTTTTATCGTATTGCCTTTTGTTCTGTGGTGTGTTGCGAACTGGTCCTTAACGACCTTGATGGATGGTGAAGGTAAATTCAAGGAAATTGTGATGGCGACAGCTTATGCGATAATGCCATTAGTTATCATTTATTTGCCTCAAACGTTGTACAGCAATTTAATTACAGGCAGCGAAAGCTCTTTCTATTATTTGCTTGATGGGGTTGCCCTGATTTGGTCAGCATGGCTGCTGTTCACAGGTACGATGACAGTGCATCAATATTCAGCTGGGAAAACGGTTGTGACGATGCTGCTTACACTCGTTGTCATCGGAATTATTGTTTTTATCGGGGTATTATTATTCAGCATGCTTCAGCAGATGATCAGCTTCGCCATTTCTGTCTATAAGGAATTATCGTTCAGATTGTAGCGTGCGGGAAGGAGAGATGGTCGTGACAGGTAAGAGGAAGATGTCCAGCATCCTGTTCGCGGCACTGCTTGCGAGCGTTGTTGCTGCAAGTGCGGCAGGCTGCAGCAAGAAGGAAGAAGCTGGAGCGCAGATAAACCTCGGTACAAAAGAAGCCGAGGCCGTCTCTGATCAGCAGGAAGACCGGGTGATTGGAGCAGGACGTAAATCAACTGCGGTCAACACGGATAAGGAGCTGCAAGCGTTGTCGGCGATGGAATTAGTGAAAGAAAATGACGCGCTTCAGCTCTATATCAACCGTGAAACGGCAGAAATTGCCCTAAAGGACAAACGCGACAGCTACGTCTGGTTTTCAAACCCGGTTGAGAGAAGCGAGGATCAGAAAGCTTCGCCTTTGTACCATTCAGAGCTATCCTCGCAGGTGCTGCTTACTTACTACAATGAAAAAGGGCAGGTCAATGCTTTCAACAGCTATGATGATAGCGTCGCAAAGCAGCAATTTGAAATAACGGACGAAGAGAACGGGATCAAAGTCGTTTATCGAATAGGCAATATTGCCAAAGGTTTCGCTAATATTCCAAAGGTAATCAGCAAAAAAAGATTTCAAGAGCAAATCTTGGATCAGATTGCCGATGAAGAGCTGAGGAAAAGTGTTGAATACAAATTCAGCTTCGATGAGGCAAAACAAATTTATGTCGTCCGCAAGCTGCAGGATTACGTAGCGGAGGAAATCTCTGCGGCACTCGAAGCTGCGGGCTACACAGCGGAGGATGCGCTGCAGGATAACGAAGAGAACGGCGCAGCCGACGCTGCATCAGCCGCAAGGGCAGAGTTTACGATTCCAATTCGGTATACGCTGGATAATGAGCAGCTTGTCGTGACGATTCCGGGCAAGGAGCTGCAATTCAATGCGGAATATCCAATTGCCAGCGTACAGGTGCTTAAACATTTTGGCGCTGCTGGTGTGAAGGAATCGGGATACTTGTTCGTGCCTGACGGCGCAGGCGCTCTAATCGAGCTGAACAGCGGAAAGCACCAAGCGGAACCCTATAATTTGCCTGTGTACGGCAATGACGGAACGTACAATGTGAAAGAGAAAATACAGACGAATGAGATGACAAGGCTGCCGGTATTTGGGCTTAAGCGATCCGACCATGCTTTGTTTGGAATCATTGAAAATGGTGATGCGATGGCAAGCATCACAGCAGATGTAAGCGGACGAAATGACTCCTATAATACCGTTGGCAGCAAGTTTCAAATTTCATCCATGGACTTTTACACGCTTACGTCGGGGACAAAAACGAGCTCCGTGCCGATGTTCCAAAAGAAAAGGTATGACGGCGACATATCCATAAGATATTCCTTTCTTAGCGGTGAAACCTCCGATTATGTAGGAATGGCTGCTGAATATCGGAATTACTTAATTCAAAAATTCAATATACAAAAGCTGGATAAAGTCGAGGATTCGCCGTTTGTGATGGAGCTGGTAGGAGCATTCCGGGTAGATAAATCATTCCTCGGGATACCGTATGAAGCAACACAATCGCTAACCAGCTTTGCTGAAGCGAAAAACTTGCTGCAAGAGCTGTTGGATACGGATATCCACCATATCGATTTGCGTTATGTCGGGTGGTTTAATGATGGTATTCGGCACAGCTCGCCAGCAAGTATCAAAGTGGTGAATAAGCTGGGAGGCAAAGAAGGGCTTCGTGAGCTAGCTGATTTTGCACAGAAAAACGGGATCGGCTTCTACCCGGATACAGCTTTTTTGGAAAAATACAAAGGTTCCAGCGGATCGGCTACATGGCTTGATCGCGGCGAAGCAAAGGTTTATCAATATAATCCGGTTATGTACGATCAGGATACTTCGAAATTTTCCCACTATATCTTATCGCCTGCTGCGCTGCCGAAGCAAATAAACGGTTTTTTGGCGGATTACAAAGCGCTCGGGCTGCAAGGATTATCGCTAAGAGATATGGGAAATCAGGTCAATTCCGATTACAATCCGGATAAAACGATAACTCGTCAGGAAGCGCTGGAAATGATCAAGACACAGACAAATAAGCTGAGCCTTCAGGCGCAATCGATCATGGTGAATGGCGGCAACGCATACAGCTTGCCTTATGCAGATGTAATCGTAAACGCACCGACCAAGAGCAGTCTGATGAATATTACAGATCAGGATATTCCGTTTTATCAAATTGCATTGCATGGCTATTATGATTTGGCTGGCTCACCTTACAACATGGATGATAAACAAAATCCTCGTCTATCGATGCTGAAGGCGCTGGAAACGGGCTCGAGCTTATATTATCAATGGTACGCCAGTGACTCAAGGAAAGTGAAGGACACCGACTACGATAACCTTTATGCTTTGAACTACAAAGATTGGCTTGATGAAGCGGTGCAGCTCTATAAGGAAGCGAATGGCGTATTGTCGAAGGTTCGGAATCAGGTCATTGTGAAGCATCGACAAATCGTGCCGGGCGTCGCGGAAACGACATTTCAGAACGGTTATGTCATTACGATCAACTACAATAATAAGGCGGTAGCAGTAGAGGGCATGCAGATTGCAGCTCAAAGTTATCAGGTAGGCGGTGAGGCAGATGTTCAATAAGCCATTGACCTTGGCGCAGAAAAAAGCATGGTGCGGCGTACTGTTCGCCACGCCATTAATGCTGGGATTAGTCATGCTGTTTATCATGCCGCTCATTCAATCCTTACGATTCAGCTTAAGCTCAATAAGTTTGGTTGAAGGCGGTTTCGCAGTAAAGTATGAGGGTTTCGCAAACTTTCGTCATTTATTTCTGACAAATGCAGATTTTCCGCGCAGGCTGACTGAATCGGTTACAGATATGATCGTTAATGTGCCAATCATCATCGTATTCAGTCTCTTTGCAGCGGTGCTATTGAATCAGAAGTTCAGAGGAAGAGCGATGGCAAGGGCAGTCTTTTTTCTACCCGTTATTCTAGCATCTGCGGCTATAGCCAATATGGACATTAGCAGCTTTGTTGGAAGCTCTTCTTCATCTAGCGGAAGCGGAAACCTTATGCAGAGCTTCGAGCTGAAAAAGATGATGATGGAGTCCGGCTTAGCGCCTGTATTCGTAAATTATATTTCGGATGCGGTTGACCGAATCTATGAAATTATTAGCTCCTCTGGCGTCCAAATTCTTATCTTTCTTGCGGGCTTGCAATCCATTTCTCCCTCACTGTACGAATCTGCAAGAATTGAGGGGGCAACGGGCTATGAGATTTTCTGGAAAGTTACATTCCCAATGATGACGCCGCTTATTTTGACGAATTTAATTTATTCAATTATTGATTCATTCAATAACAATTCGGTTAACGCACTTATTTCAGAAACGGCATTCAAAACGTTTGAGTTCGGGCAGAGTGCAGCGATGTCTTGGGTGTATTTTATCGTTGTCGCAATAGTACTTAGCTTATCAGCGGGCATCATTTCGAGAAAAGTGTTTTACTACGATTGAGAAGGAGGAGAGGCCATGAAGCTGCCGGCCATTCACGCGGAAAGGTTTCACCGCCACTATAATCCGGTCGAGAGATCGAAGCGATTGTTATGGACGTTGCTAAGGTCAGTACTCGTTTCTGGTTTTTGTTTTATTATATTATTTCCGCTATTTCTTCGTTTCTCGGTCGCATTCCGCAACAAAATTGATATCTATGATCCGACGGTGCTGTGGATTCCTAGAAACTTCACGTTGGATAATTTTAAAATTGCGATGGAAGCGACCCACTACTGGGCTACTCTACTGAATACGTTTTTGATATCGGCGGGAACGACTGCCATTCAACTCGCATCCTGTGCGCTAGCGGCATACGCTTTTGCAAAATTGAAGTTTAAAGGCAGCGGCATCCTCTTTGGATTCGTTATATTCACCATTGTTGTACCGCCGCAGACAATTATGATTCCCCTATATTTAACGTACAGGTACTTTGATATGTTCGGTTTAGTAGGTTTGTTTTCGAAGAGGGACAGCTTTAATCTAATTGATACCTTTTGGCCTTTCCTGATTTCATCCGCTACGGGAATGGGGCTCAAAAACGGTCTTTATATTTATATTTTTCGGCAATTTTTCCGTGGCATTCCGAAGGAGATTGAAGAAGCGGCCGTTGTTGACGGCTCAGGTGTTTTTAAAACCTTCTATAAGATCATGCTGCCGAATGCCGTTCCTGCTATCGTTACGGTTGTGCTGTTTTCCTTCGTATGGCAGTGGAATGACAGCTATTATGTTTCGTTGTTTCTCAGCAAAGTAAAAGTATTATCAACGCAGTTAGCAGACATGGGCTCTGTGCTTGGCAAAGAACCCGATCTTGTGTATCAATCCATGCTGCTGAATACAGGCGTTCTCCTGCTTATGCTCCCGCTTATTATTATGTACTTGTTCGTACAGCGCTACTTCGTCGAAAGTGTAGAGCGTACAGGCATCGTAGGTTAACGCCAGCAAAGTGAGCATTAATCGGCATTAGGCAAGCACGTGGAGCAGCGTCTTTGCTTTCATCCCAAACAGAGAATGGAGAAGGATACTTTGATATCATCTACTACTGTTCATATCATTTCACACACCCATTGGGACAGGGAATGGTACTTGCCATATGAGAAGCACCATGTTAGATTAATTGCGCTTATCGATCGATTGCTTGAGACGCTGGAGCGAGATTCGGATTTCAAAAGCTTCCATCTTGATGGGCAGACGATTATATTAGAAGACTATTTGCAAATTCGTCCGGAAAAAAGAGCGCTGCTTGAGCAGTATGTTCGCGAAGGACGTATCCATATTGGACCGTGGTATATTTTGCAGGATGAATTTTTGACGAGCGGTGAAGCAAATGTACGCAATCTCGTTTATGGGCACCGAGATGCCATGCAGTTCGGCAAAGTTGCAAAGGTGGGTTATTTTCCGGATTCGTTTGGAAACATTGGGCAAGCACCGCAGCTGATGCTGCAAGCAGGAATCGAGAATGCTGTGTTCGGACGCGGTGTGAAGCCAACTGGCTTTAATAATGAAGTTTCTCAAACGAAAGCCTACGAATCACCGTTCTCCGAGATGATTTGGGAGGCTCCAGACGGCTCAAGAGTGATCGGCATTCTGTTCGCCAATTGGTACAGCAACGGCAATGAAATTCCAACTGATCCTGAAGCGGCCGATGCTTATTGGCAGCGTAAATTAAAGGATGTCGAAGAGTATGCTTCAACGCCCCACTGGCTCATGATGAATGGCTGCGATCATCAGCCGGTGCAGACGGATGTAGCACAAGCTATTGCGACAGCGCAGCAGCTATTTCCGGAATATCAATTTGTCCATTCGAATTTTGAAGATTATATTAGTGCGGTAACCGCATCGCTTCCTGAGAAATTGTCCATCGTCAAAGGTGAACTAAGAAGCCAGCATACCGATGGCTGGTCGACGCTTGTTAATACTGCATCTTCGCGAATCTATCTTAAGCAAATGAACCAAACAGGCCAGGCGCTGCTGGAGAAAGCGGCCGAACCGATAGCAGCCTTTGCTTATTTGACAGGCCATGCTTATCCTCATCATCTATTCACATATGCTTGGAAAACATTGATGCAAAACCATCCGCATGACAGCATTTGCGGATGCAGTGTCGATGAGGTCCATGCAGAAATGGTGACCCGTTTTGCCAAAAGCAAGCATGTCGCCGAAAGCATTATCGAAGACAGTTTATCCGCAGTCGCTTCGAAGGTAGATACGAGCGAATTTGCTTCCTTTGGAGAGGTTGCTTCTACACTCCTTGTTGTTAATACAACGGGCTGGCTG
>NZ_JBFRDK010000231.1:0-8087 GCF_052113545.1 Paenibacillus sp. TAF43_2 | reverse complement strand
CCATATATATCTATGATAATCCCGAGAATCCGGTTTTTTCTTTCCTCTCGAAAAAAAGGATAACAATGAATAATGTTGGATATGGTTCTTTTTCCACAATTGAATATCTTCGGTTAGTGTGGTTACATAAGTTTTATTCTTCACTTGTTCGTTCAATGTTTCAAAATATTGGGCTGCCTTTTGCTCTGCAAGCTGGTACCAAGTATCTGCTTGAGCTGTATACTTATCATTCATACGACGCATAACCTCGACTTATAGTTAAAATAAAATGACTGGGAAATGTAACAAAATAACTGATTTGAAGCCTTAGTATAGTTCCTGAAGTACATAAGACTAAAATATTATGTTTACTCACTTCCTCCGAGGAATTTGGAACGATATGCGTCGAGCAAAAAAGTTATATTTTACACGATTGCTGGTGGTTCAACAATTTCTTGGTAAAAATATGTAGCGAGAATATCAAGCTGGACATGAAGTACAAAGTTCTGAGATACATTACGCAAAAAGGCTCGACCCCGTTCCATTTGAGACCTTCTAATAAAAAACAACAAAGGTTAGGTTGATCATCAACAATGTGAGATCAAACTAACCTTTGTCGTTAAAGTGACTGAAAATTCAAGAGGCCAATTAGCGTCAAAGGGAGCACGCACGGTGTTACCTTCCTCATCAGAAAAGGAATTGGTATACACTATTTTCTCAGGGGAATTAACTTCATGATAGATAAACTTGACCCACATCTCGGTTCCGTCTGGTGCAGTCTGTTTGTAAAGAAATAAACCACCTGGGCGGAGATCGAATCTGAATCCTCCATTGCGATGATATTAACCTTTTGATACGTGTGTACTACACATCTTTTCCTCTATCATGAACGATCAAGCCTATAATGCGGGTTATTAATTATTATGACCAGAAATAAATTTTTCCAAGCCTTCTACTGATAGGACTCCGCTCCTTTTGTCAACAGGTATTCCATCTTTAAAGAGGATGGTAGTAGGTATACTCATAATTCCAAATTGTGAAGCCATCTCTTCACTAACATCCACATTTACTTTCACAATTTTTACATTATGGCTTCCTGCCGAACGAAATGTTTCAAGAATGGGCGCAAACATAAGACATGGCCCACACCAAGGTGCCCAGAAATTAACTATGGTTAGCCCCTTCTTTTGAATTTCATTTTTTAGTGTTGTATCCGTTGCATGTATAATTGTCATGGTTATGTCTTCCTCTCCAGTTGGATGTTAGTTTTGTCTAATTTGAATTGTTTAAGCTGCTTATCATGTCAGTTGCTTTAATTTCCTTTAAGTATGAAATGGTACATTCATCAACTTCTAGCATCAATTTCGCTAAGTTTTCATTTATAGATGTTGTCCAATGACAGAATGTAACGGTTTTGCTTTTCTTTACCTCTCTTACTGCATCGTAAACATCAGCCAGTGTTATATCTGATTCAGGATGCTTTAGTTTATATCCGCCGTCTTGTCCTTCCTTAGCTTCAACCATCCCAGCTTTCAGCAATGTGGACATGATTTTTCGTAAATAAGCCGAATGGACATTCAGCTGTTGCGCCATTTCTGAGCTAGTCAACGTTCCACCATGCTCTGTAAGAAGCAAAATGACACATAAAGCTGCCCGAAATTTTGAAGACCCAATCAAATGATTTTTTATTTGCAAATRGCGATACCTACTTTCGTATTGTGACTTCATTTATGTTTCGTTAAATGAAGTCTTCCTCTGCCAACTCCAAATTTACGCTCATCGCTATTCGACTGCCGTCTGCCGCGGCAAAAACCAATTGGGATGGCATAAAATAGGAAGCATCACCAGCGATATAAAGACCGGGTATTGAGGTTTTCCCCTTTCCATCCGTTTGAATTCCTCCCAACTCCGTTTTATCACAGCCCAATTGTTCTCCGAACCGCGTGCTTGAAATAAACTTAGGAGAAACGAAACCACCAGCTCTTTCAATGGTTGTTCCATCTGAGAAACGAATATGCTCAAGCTGCCCATTTTGTCCGACGAATGCTTCAATGGGCTGCTCCATGATTGCGACCCCCTTTCGTTGGAGCTGTTTTTTTTGTTCGTTCGACAGGTTTTCATTCCCGTTTGTACAGACAACTAAATCCTTGCTCCAATTGAGAAGCAGCTTCGCTGTATGAAAAACAGTCGGATATTCCGAAACAACGACAAGGGGCTGATCGCGCAGCTCCCAGCCGTCGCAATATGGACAATTAAACAAGCTTTTTCCATAAAGCGGGTAAAAGCCTTCGATATCGGGAAATATTTCTTTTACTCCTGTTGCCAAGATCAATTTACGTGTATGAATGCGAAATCCAGATGAATCAATAAGCTCAAATCCGGCTTCAATTTTGCTGACCGAAATCACCTCAGCTTGCATATGATCGACTGTTGGATAACTCAGCAACTCTTCATAAGCAATGCGGCGAAACTCAGCTGGTTTAACGCCATCTCTTGTTATAAAGCCATGCGATGAATGAGTAACAGCATTTCTTGGACGATTGTTGTCGATCAAAGCAACGCTTCTCCTTGCCCTGCCAAGCATAAGTGCGGCATTTAACCCTGCTGGTCCTCCGCCAATAATGGCACAATCATAATTCATGCAGCTCATCTCCTACTAATGGGATATTAAAGACTCTTTATATCTATAATAAAGCGATAAAAACGCTTATTATCAAGTTTGAATACGACATTGAAGACTCTTTATATCTGTAATTAATTCGAAAAAAGGATTTAATACGATGTTAATTGTACTTCTCCTTTTTCAGAAAAAATGTTCTTAACTTTCAAGTTTGGTTTGTTTTTTTGCAATGTCAGCTAATTTCGTTTGTTTCAGATGTTGTTCCATCTTCTCTTCCGCTTCTTTCATTGCAGCTTGAATCAAGCATTCTTCACCATGAACAAAATCACATTCAAATAATGATGTTGTTCCTTCAATAGCGTGGATAATATCCAAAAACGTAATGTCGTCCTTTTTGCGTGATAGCCGGTAACCTCCGTTTGCCCCAGAAACGGATTCAATCATCCCAGCTTTGACGAGTCTCGTTAAAATTTTGGAAAGATAAGTAGGTGAAACGTTTTGGGATTCCGCCAGCTGCTTGACGCCTATGGGCTTCAAATTTGAAGCTTCTACAAGCATGAGCATGGTGTGAAGTGCATAATTGGTTGCTTTGGAAAATTTCATGTTCTCACCTCAATTACAGACTTATTGTGTCTATAATACCTACGAAGTCGCTAATATGTCAAGTTGTGAAATATTATTATGTAACTAAGTAGACTCTTGGTTATTACACTTTATGATTATCATTTTCTAAATATATTTAATTATAATGCTTCAAAAAATGCTGCTAATTCTTATAAAATAACGAATGAGTCTAACGCAAACGCCATAGAGATTTATTTGCCAAAGTTTAATGTACATAAGAAAAACCTCGCTACGAATAGCGAGGTTTATTTTTTAATGAGATGCTGAATATTCTTCTAGCTCGGAAGCTGGATCAAACTTCTCCTTGCTCATAGCAAAGGCAGCTAAAAGAGCAATGACGGATGGAATGATGGCCCAAGCAAAAGTATGAACGAGTGACGAGGACAGTGCTTCAGTTATTTTATCAAGAATCTGAGAAGGAATGCTCTCCCTTGTCTCAGGTGTCAAAATTTTACTTGGATCACTTAGAACAATGAACTCCGACGTTTGACCGCCGCTGCCGAACGATGAAGAAAGCTTATTTGCAAATAAGTGACTTTGAATAATACCAAATACCGTAATTCCAAGCGTCATTCCCAGTTCCCGAGTGAAGCTAAGTGTAGAGCTTGCAGAGCCTCGCTGCCTARCAGTAAATCCATGTATGGCAGAATTGCTTAGAACAGAAAACGATGAGCCGATGCCAAGACCAACTAAAATCATAAAGATTGTAACCGTAAATCGGGATGAATCGGGTGTTAAAGTAGTCAGTAGAGCCATGCCGCCCACTAGCAGAAACAACGTCGAAATCATGATGGAGCGATAACTAAACTTGGAGAGCAGAATACCGCCGCCAGCAGCGGTGACAACAGATCCGACCATCATAGGAAGCAACACGAGCCCCGAGTTTGTAGCTGAGCCTCCAAGTACCCCTTGAACGTAGATTGGGATATAGACGGAAGCTGTTATAAATGCTGCACCGCTAAAAATAGCCATTAAATTGCTCGTGGAATAAAGCCGATTTTTGAACATGCTGAAGGTGATGATCGGTTCTTCTGCGCGGCGTTCAATAAATATAAAAGTGACCAATAATACGACAAAAGCTAAAAACAAACCTATGATCGTGAAGGAGTCCCAATCGTATTTTTTACCTCCTAGCTCCAGCGCGAACATGAGACAAAGAATTGAGGTAACGAGCGTTATTGCGCCCATGTAGTCGATTTTTTGTTTAGAATGCTCAACAGACTCTTTGTAAAAATAAGCAATCATTACAAATGCAATGATTCCTATTGGTAAATTGATGTAGAAAATCCAGGACCAATGAACATAATCTGCAATATAAGCACCAATTAGAGGTCCGAATATGCTGGAAATGCCATACGCAGCACCAAACAATCCGCCTATCTTCCCACGTTTTTCAGGTGCTACCACATCGAACATAATTGTAAATGCAATAGGTACTAGAGCTCCGCCGCCAATACCCTGTATCGCGCGATAAATACTCAGCTGTACAATAGATTCCGCTGTACCGCATAAAGCTGAACCGATCATAAATACGATAATTCCGAAAATAAAGAAACGCTTGCGACCATACATATCAGATAACTTACCAAATATCGGCATACCAGCCATCTCAGCGATCATATAAGCGGAAGTCACCCACATTAATTTGTCAAACCCGCCAAGATCCCCAACGATTGTCCCCATCGCAGTTGCTAATATGGTGTTATCCATTGATGCCATCAGTGTAGCCAGCAGAAGTGCAGCAATGATTACACCTACTTTATTTCCTTTTGCCATTTCCATTGTTTCTCGTTCCCTCCACTTTGATCAATTGACAATGTAATTGCCACTCCCTTTGTTTATCTCGACGATCGATTGTCTTGAATAAATATAGTTATATTTATAAGTATCTTGATGATCGAGATAATATTATAGTAAGAGGAGCTTTATTTTTTGTCAAGCTAACAATAACTACCGTCAGTTGAATTTTATTGGATGGGAGATATCAGATTGGATTGGAGGGTCACAAGGTTTGAGGGTCACTGTACGATTGATGTAATCACGATTAGAAAGGATGACAACATATGATTTCCTTCTTAACTTTATGTGCGTGCTTCGTTGGCGGCATTATTTATATTTTATACGCAGGAGTAGGTATCATTAGAGATGACGAAATTCAGCAAGATCAAATAATTAGCAATTTTAAATGATAAAGAAGCAAGCCCTGAGGGCTTGCTTCTTTTGTATTATAGCTATAAATGGCATAAAAACAGTTCCTAAATCCTCGAATATATTCGAAAGAACATAATTATTACTGTTTGTTACTTCCCTTCCTTCACAAACAACTCAACTCGATTTTTTATCGAATCACGGACCTCTGCGAATGCAGTATTGATTTCTTCTTCTGTACCTGTCGCTTTTGCGGGGTCGTCGAAGCCCCAATGCCATCTTTGCGCTTTGTCGTTACTTACAACCGGACAGTTATCGTTAGCATGACCGCAAAGCGTGATGATATAATCTGCTTGTTTTAAAATTTCAGGATCAATGACATCCGAAGTATGATTGGAGATATCAATGCCTGCTTCTTTCATGGTTTGAACCGCACGGGGATTTAAGCCATGAGCTTCTAGACCGGCACTCCTCACTTCATATTTGCCGCTGCCCAGTGCCTTCAAAAATCCATCGGCGATCTGGCTTCTGCAAGAGTTTCCAGTACACAAAAAATAAACGAGTGGTTTGTTGTTCATTATTATCGGTCTCCTATATTCTCGAGTTAACTTTTACGATCTCTTCTTGAAATTTCGTTTTGCCCATTTTCGAGCTAATCCAAGCATTTATCCATATGGCGATTAGAACCAATATTGCGGTAATTACGGCAATCAACACCCATACATTAATGCTTGTTGAATGGATGAAATGCAGCCACAAATACAACCCTGTTAACGTGATAAAGAGTGTTGGGATCGTGAGAATGATACCCGTTTTAAAATAATTTCCCCATGTGATTTTTACACCCTTACGTGATAATACGTGCAGCCACAAAAGTGTCGCGAGTGAGCCTATTGGTGTCATCTTAGGTCCCAAATTACTGCCTATAACGTTGGCATACACCAAAGATTCACGAATGACGCCTTGCGTTGCTGTTCCTTTTATGGCTAATGCATCGATCATCACAGTTGGCATATTGTTCATGATCGAAGACAATATCGCAGCAAGGAATCCCATACCGATAGTGGAGATGAATAGCCCCTTGTCGGCGATGGCTTGAATGACTTTTCCTAGTTCATCTGTCAGTCCCACATTACGAAGTCCGTAAACAACCACGTACATGCCAATGGAGAAGATGACAACTGCCCAAGGAGCGCCCTTGACCAGCTTCCAAGTTTGAATAGCCGGGCTGCGGCGAGCAGCTAAAATAAACAAGATTGCAGCGACGCCTGCTATGACGGAAATTGGAACATGAATGTATTGAATTACAAGATATGCGAGAAGTAACAAGGCTAAGATTACCCACGAAATTTGGAACATCTTCTTATCTTTTATGGCTTCAGACGGCTTCTTGAGCTGTTTTAAATTGTAGTGACCTGGAATGCTTTTATGGAAGAACATATACAAGACCAGAAGGCTCGCCAGCAGCGAAAAAARGTTCGGAATAATCATCCGGCTAGCATATTCGATAAAGCCGATTCCAAAAAAATCAACAGAAACGATATTAACGAGGTTACTGATTACAAACGGGAGTGAAGTCGTGTCTGCGATAAAACCGCTGGCCATAATGAATGGTAAAATCATTTTCTGATCAAATTTAAGTGCACGCACCATCGCAAGCACAATAGGTGTTAGAATAAGCGCGGCGCCGTCATTGGCAAAGAATGCCGATACTGCTGCACCAAGAAGAACAACATAAACAAACATAAGCTTTCCATTGCCTTGTGCGAGCCGCGCCATGTGAAGCGCCGCCCATTCAAAAAAGCCGATTTCATCTAAAAGAAGCGATATTACGATAATGGCTACAAAGGCAAGCGTAGCATTCCAAACAATACCCGTAACCGTACCAACATCAGCAAAGGTTACGACTCCAAACAGAAGTGCCAGAATAGCTCCGGCAGCTGCCGACCAACCAATACTAAGTCCTTTTGGTTGCCAGATTACAAACGTGAGCGTAAGTAAAAAGATTAAAATGGCAATAAGTGTCATGCTTCCCCCTGTGTATCACAGCTGTTATTTTTTAAGCCTGCTATTTTTTCTTTCATGGAAGGCAGATATGGATACACGCACTGAACATAGGCTTCCGCATCCGGATTAAGGGAGTAATATACCCACTGCCCTTTTTTCTTTTCATTTAGAAGTCCGGCTGATTTTAGCTTTCGTAGATGCTGGCTGGCATTTGGCTGAGACATCCCGATAATATCAGTGATATCACATACACATAGTTCCTTTTCTTTGAGCAGTGCTACGATGGTTAACCGCGTTTTATCGGCTAATAATTTATAAGCCTCGGCCATTTCCTGTATCTTTTGCTCCATATGTAGTACCTCCCTCTGTTTTCCCCCGTTGGCTTCTTTCAATTTCATAATTATATAACCAATTAATTATATAATCAATGGCGAATATGATGGACCGAACAGGATTTCGAATACCTGCAACAATGCAAGCAGATGAACACAAAAAAACCAGTAACAACAAGGATTTTGTCATCACTGATTTCCACTTCCTGTGCTATTTGTTGTTTTAACTCAGACTTTTTCGTTTAATTATTTAGGTTGCTGTCATCATGATCTTCCCAACGTCTTGAATACGCTTTGTTCGTGATCCAAAATGTAATCCATGAAAGAATGGCTACGATTATAAAAGATACGATCCATACGCCGATAGGTACTTGCAT
>NZ_JBFRDK010000230.1:0-8102 GCF_052113545.1 Paenibacillus sp. TAF43_2 | reverse complement strand
GTATCCAATTGCTCCTGCATATGCGCCGCGCGCTTCAGTTTCCAGCTCCGCAATGATTTCCATTGCTCTTAGTTTAGGTGCGCCAGATACAGTGCCTGCCGGTAAACAAGAGACAAATGCGTCAAAAAAGTCTTTATCCTTGTGCAGCTTGCCAGAAACGTTCGATACAATATGCATGACATGGGAGTAACGCTCAATTTCCATAAACGAATCACATGTTACCGAACCAAACTCCGATACGCGTCCGATGTCATTGCGGCCAAGATCAACCAGCATCAAATGCTCAGCGCGCTCTTTCTCGTCCGCAAGCAGTTCTACCTCGTAAGCCTTATCCTCTTCCGGCGTTTTGCCGCGCGGCCTTGTTCCCGCAATCGGTCTTGTCTCCACGCGGTCGCCCGTTACTTTCACTAGCGCTTCCGGCGAAGCGCCAACAATAACTTCCTCGCCCATCTTCAAATAATACATATATGGTGAAGGATTCATCATTCGGAGCACGCGATATACATGCAATGGATCAACATCTGTATCAATGCTAAAGCGCTGTGACAATACGACCTGGAAAATGTCACCTGCGCGAATGTATTGCTTCGCCTTCTCAATGTTTCCGATGAATTGCTCCTTCGTCACATTGGATTGTACGTCACCTAGCTCGTAATCAACTTCAATTGAGCGTCCAGATGTTACTGGAATGGTCACCGGCTGCTGCAAACGTTCAATAGTTGCTTCAATTTTGGCAACTGCCGCTGCATAGCTCTTCGCGATTTCCGCATCCGTAGAGCCTTCGGCGATATGAACATTTCCAACGATTTGCAGCTGCTGCTTAAAGTGGTCAAACACAATGATTTGATCACAAAACATAAACTGCATGTCATTCATATTCAAATCGTCGATGCGGTGGGCAGGAAGCTTCTCATAATATTGCAGCAAGTCATAGCCGAAAAATCCGATTGCTCCGCCTGTAAAGGGAGGAAGCTCTGGCAGCGACGGGCTGCGGAAGGAACGCAAATGAGCTTTTAGAAGCTCGATCGGCTTGTCATTAAGCACATGCTTTACGCCGTGATGCTCAAGCACCATCTCACCATTTTTACCGTAAAGCATCATGAACGGGTCCGTTCCTATAAACGAATAACGCGCCCATTTCGCTCCACCCTCGACGCTCTCCAGCAGAAAAGCATGATCCTCTTTCGCAAAATGCTGGAATAATCGAATTGGTGTTTCAGTGTCCGCCATCATATAGCGAACGATTGGAATTAAATTGTACTGACTGGCAAGACGGGTGACGTGCTGCAGCTCATTTGACATTCCGAACAACCTCCCTCAGTAGTGAAAATTCTATTATTAAAAACAAAAAAAGCTCCTGCCAGAGCAGGAGCGTTGGTTTAGATGATGACGGAAGTGTGTAAGCGGAAAAGACGCATGTGTAGATACGTTGAAGCAGCACTTTTACAATCCTGTGTGCCATTGCACATAAGATCGTTCAGCTTTTTCTCAAACTCGCGTATCTCTCATTGCCTAACTCTGCTTCTCTCAACTAATCTCGACTCATCTCTACTCAGCTCATAAAACTACTCTGCTACTCTCACTTACGTAACTAAATATACAACAACGTACAGCTATGCGTCAACAAAGGGATTTGTTCTTTATGAGCTAAAGTCACAGCTTTATGCTTTAGATAAGTCCGGACGAAGCGCCTGCGCGCCGTTTAAATAAACGTGACGAATCTCCGCTTGCGTCTTGTCCGTATTGATAAGAACCATTAATCTAATACAGCGCTCAAGACTGCCTTTAACCGGAACTTCAAGCGCGCACATAAGCGGAACAAGCTCCCAGCCCTTCATTTGGCGAATAGCTCTAGCAGGGAATGTCTCGTCCAGATCGCTGGTAACCGTCACGAACACGCTGCAAATATCGTCAGGCACGATCTCATTATCGGCCACGATTCCATTCAACATTTCAATCGTTGCATTCAAAATGGGCTGTTCTTCATTAGCATCTACAGTAATAGCACCACGAATTCCTCTAACACTCATTATTGTTGCACCTCCTGCTTTAATTGCTCTACGATCTCACGTACCCATTGGATGCGAACATCGGATTTTATTTCAACTGAACCTATTGCAGTTGGCACAACAAAAACCATCGTACCCTCAGCAAATTTCTTGTCATGCATCATTGCTTCCATAATCTTATCTACGTCCAAATGCTCAGGGAGCCGCACTGGCAGTCCTGCTTTCGCAAGAACGCGCTTCGTTATGGTATATACCTCTTCTGGAGCACCATATCGCATACCCAGCTTAGCAGAGCCTACCATCCCTATGGAAATGGCTTCCCCATGGAGCAGCTCCCCATATCCAGCTACCGCTTCTAAGGCATGGCCAATCGTATGACCCAGATTCAAGATCGCTCTCAAATCGTTTTCACGCTCATCCTTCGATACGACTGCCGCCTTCACGCTGCAGCCTTTATACAAAGCATACCCAAGTGCCTCCGCATCAAGAGCGAGCAATTTCTCTGCATTATCTTCATACCATGCGACAAACGATTCATCCCAAATTAGTCCATGCTTGATCACTTCCGACAAACCAGCGCTTACTTCTCTTGGGGGAAGGGTTTGCAGCGTGTTCAAATCATACAGGACAAGCTCAGGCTGATGAAAAGCACCGATAATATTTTTGGCAAGCGGATGATTGACGGCAACTTTGCCGCCCACACTGCTGTCATGCGCCAATATTGTCGTAGGAACCTGTACGAATTTGATGCCTCTCATGTATGAAGCGGCAACAAATCCAGCAAGATCTCCAACAACACCACCGCCAAGTGCAACGATTGCAGACTTGCGGTCGAGACCTACCTCCAAAGCTTTAGCGACAAGCGTTTCGAGCATAGCTAGCGACTTTGAGCTTTCTCCAGCTGGAACAACGACGCTTGCCGTTTTAAAACCTGCGCCAGCAAGCTCAGACTCAAGCGTTTGCAAATGAATGTCTGCAATATTCGAGTCAGTAATGATGAGCAGCGGCGATTTTTGGCTAATGCCATGCTTAATAAAATAAGAGGATGCCTCCTTCAAGAGGCCTYCCCCGATATAGATAGGATAAGAGCGATCACCAAGTTCAACTGTAAGCTCGCGCATTTTTAATACCGCCCTAGCTGTTCAAGATAATTGTTCAAGTTGGTGCGAATTTCCTCAATGGAATCGCCGCCGAATTTTTCAAGGAATGCTTTGGCAACTTCCCATGCAACGACATGCTCCATCACGACGCTTGCCGCTGGCACAGCACAGCTGTCCGAGCGCTCTACTTGAGCCGTAAACGGTTCTTTAGTATCAATATCCACACTGCGAAGCGGCTTGTAAAGCGTCGGAATCGGTTTCATTACACCGCGTACGACGATTTGCTCCCCGTTCGTCATACCGCCCTCGAAGCCGCCAAGACGATTCGTTGCTCGATGATAGCCGCGCTCTGCATCATACATAATCTCATCGTGCACTTGCGAGCCGCGAAGCTTGGCTGCTTCGAAGCCAATTCCAATCTCACAGCCTTTGAATGCATTGATCGATACGACCGCTTGCGCGATACGTCCATCGAGCTTGCGATCCCACTGTACGTGGCTTCCTAGTCCAATTGGCACGCCTTCAATAATACATTCCACGATTCCGCCAATCGAATCGCCTTCTGCTTTAATTTGATCGATATAATCAGTCATCTTTTGTTCGGTTTCTTTGTCAACGACACGAACCGAGGATTCCTCCGTCAAACGGATCAACTCATCCACGGGAAGCTGATTAGCTGGTGCTTCGATTTCACCGATGCGAATAACTTGTCCAGCTACTTTAATCCCAAATTCCGCGAGAAATTGACGAGCTACCGCCCCTACAGCTACACGTGCTGCAGTTTCACGAGCACTAGAGCGCTCAAGCACATTGCGCAAATCCTTCAAATCATATTTAAGTCCGCCATTCAAATCCGCATGACCAGGACGCGGACGATGAACGCGGCGCTTCTCTTCATCGCTGCCTTCAATCGGCTCAATATTCATAACAGAAGTCCAGTGCTTCCAATCGTTGTTTGCAACGATCAGCGCTACAGGAGCACCAGTCGTTTTGCCGTGGCGTACGCCCCCAACGATGTTAGCTGTATCCTTCTCGATTTGCATTCGACGTCCACGACCATGACCCTTCTGACGACGGTGCAGCTGGAAATTCAGTTCCTCAAAATCAATTTTCAAATTGCTTGGCAAACCTTCAATAATCGCGGTTAATTGGGGACCGTGTGTTTCCCCTGCGGTTAAATATCTTAAAGTCAACTAAAGCTCCTCCTCAAGTGTAAACGACTAACACAGTCCATTGACGGCACAAGCTCGTTTCGCGGTGAAATTTAAGCGATTTTATAAGTGCATCACTTATAAAATTATTAATTTTCAAAACAGCTTTCAAGCGCCTGCTATGCTTTACAGCACTAAACATCTTTGCTCATTATAGTACACAGTTACAGGTTTGACAAGAATTTGGACACCTTGAAAGCCGCTGTAACCGTATAAAAAAAGGGCTGGTGGAACTGTCATCTAAAATGACAAATCCGCCAGCCCGGGCAGCGTGCAGTTAATTTGCTGTTAACCGATCTTTTCTAAGTATCGCCGTGCCTTCGCTCGTCAGCAATGGATCTTCAACAAGTCTTGTCATTTGTCCACTGTCCACTCCGATAATTTGCGCACATTCCTGAATAGAAATAAAACCACGCCTATAGGCAGCTATAACCTTACGTTTATCCATCGGTTGCTTCATCCTCCAAGTTTATTACATACTAACTAGTATAGGAGAAGATGGAAAACAGTATACATGCCGCTTATACCCGGCGATAAAAGAATGTATCAGCGGTCTCAAATCCGTACTGCGCAGGGGAAAAAATTTGTTCCGTACTGCCTACAAACAGCAGTCCGCCCGGTTTAAGTGCATTAGAAAATTTATGATACAATAAGTGCTTTGCTTCTTCTGTAAAATAAATCATAACGTTTCGGCAAACAATTAAATCAAATGATCCATCAAACGTATCATGCAGCAAATTTTGCTGCTTGAATTGAATAAATTGCTTCAGGGAGTCTGAAATCAAATACGCTCCCTCTGACTGCTTAAAATATTTTTGCCGGCAAACCTGCGGAACATCGCGCAGCGATCGCTCTAAATAACTGCCTTCCATTGCCTTTTGCAGCACATTTGAATCGAGATCAGTTGCAAGAAGCGAGGATCGCTGCAAGGCACCGAGCTCCGATAAAATCATAGCGAGCGTATAAGGCTCCTCGCCTGTTGAGCATGCCGCACTCCAAATCTTTAGGCGATTAGAAGCAGCAAGCATCTCGGGAAAAAAGCGCTTTTGCAAAACTTCCCAACGGGAAGGATTTCTCCAAAACTCAGAAACATTAATCGTCATACGGTCCAAAAACTCATTTAGCATCGTCCGATTTTGCTCAATCGCCTTCCAATACTCATCGAACGTTTGATAGCCGTGCTTCATTCGTAATGTAGTCAGCCTGCGTTTCATTTGAGCTTCTTTGTACTGCGACAAATCAATGTCGGTCTTTTGCTTTATTCGAGCAATAAACTGTGCAAAATCACGATCTTCAAGCATAGGCTCCTCCATCGCTTGTAGGCGAAATATTAAATCCACCGTTGAATTGTATGCTCGTATTGCACCAGCTCCGCTGGCGTGAAGTAAATGCCGATCTCTTTTTCCGCATTAGCTGCCGAATCCGAGCCATGAATAAGATTAAAATTCGTATGTACAGCAAAATCAGAACGAATAGTGCCGGGATGAGCATCTAGTGCATCCGTTTTGCCAATAAGGGCACGCGTCAATGCAATGACATTGTCACCTTGCCATACCATCGCAAATACAGGACCTGAAGTTATGAATTCGAGCAATGGCTCATAAAAAACTTTGCCCTTATGCTCCTCATAATGGCGCTCGGCAAGCTCATGGCTCAAAACCATAAACTTGGCTGCTGCAAGCTGCAATCCCTTTTTTTCAAATCTCGAAACGATTTCGCCAATTAATCCGCGCTGAACGCCATCAGGTTTAATCATCAGAAAAGTTCTTTCCATCCCCAACCATTCCTTTCTATTTTGCACGATTAATAATTACGTTTACCAAACAAAATCGCAATATCGCTCAAGTTCTTCTTCGCTGTGACGTTCGGCAATCCCTCTAATGCTTTGAGAGCTTTTTTAATATATCGGTTTGCAAGCTGGTCTGCTTGATCTCCGCCATCGCTCTTGCGAATCATATCGATGGCTCTTCCAGCATCTCGTTTCCCGCCTTGCTCCCTGATCAAAGCAATTTCGTTTAACAAAGAGTCGCGGGTTTTCGGGTCCTGCAAGGCAAGTAGAACCGGCAATGTAATATTTCCTTGACGCATATCTGAGCCTGAAGGCTTGCCGATCTGTTTCTCTGTTCCATATAGATCAAGCAAATCATCACGGATCTGGAATGCCATACCCACATTATAACCATAGCGATATAAGCTATTTGCTGTTTTTCGGTCCGTTCCCGCGGCAACAGCGCCAAGCTGACAGCTTATAGCAATTAATAAAGCTGTTTTGCGTCTAATCCGAAGCAAATAATGCCGTACCGATTGTTCTGTGTTGAAGAAATCACGAATTTGTTCCATTTCTCCGATACACATTTGTACAAGCGCATGCGACAAAATTTGATGTATCTGCGGATTTGGAAGCTGAGCAGCGATTGACAATGCTTTGYCATGAATGAAGTCGCCCGTATACATCGCTATTCGATTGTCCCACTTGGATTTTACAGTGAGCTGTCCACGACGTGTTTCCGCGTCGTCAATAACGTCATCATGTACAAGTGAAGCCATGTGAATTAGCTCGAGTGGGACGGCGACGCGCTTCATTACATCAAGCTGATAATCGCCAAACTTGCCTGCGAGCAGGACAAACACCGGTCTAATCCGTTTACCGCCAGCTCTAAGCAAGTGCAAAGAAGCTTCGCCAAGCAGCACATGATCATCCGAAATGCTGCGCTCAAGCTCCTGCTCGATCTGATTTAGGTCGCCTTTCATCTTTGCATACAAATCTAGTAGTTTCATTCTTTCACCTATTGGGCAGATTGGTCTTCAAAAAAAGTAAGCTCCACGTCATTCGATAGCAACCCTAGCTGCTTAGAATAATTGAAATATAATTTAAGTCCTTCTTGCAGCTTGCTCCCAAAATCATATTGAAGCGAATGAAAGTACATCTCCCAGTAAGTTGATTCTCCTCCAAGCTGCATACAGGCCTGTTCAATTAGTGGACCAAGATGGCTCTTGTTATACTGTTTGCTCGCATTTAACGCTTTATATACTGCACGAACGGCTTCTGGGGCTGCAAGAGCTGCTTCTTTACGTGCAGCAACAACAGCGTAAGTCATGCCAAGTCCCGTCCACTCATTCCATAATTGTCCTAAATCAATGACATGAAGGCCGTGGTTTTGCCAAGAAGCATGAATGGCAGGATCGCCAATGATGAGAGCAGCATCGGCTGTCTCCAGCATACTTTCCAGATTTGGTGCGGCAGTGACATACTCTGGGTTGCATTCAAAGTGCAATGTCATCAAAATTTTCAACAGATTAACTGAAGTTGCTGATGTTGTCGTTACTGAAATTCGCTCAGGACGTTTACGGCTGATCGGTTCTTTCAGAAACAAAAAGATCGAGTTGACCTTCCCTACCGAACCTACGGACAATTCTGGCAGCAGCACATAATCATCCGCATTTAATCCGTAGGCAAATGATGATATAGCCGAAATATCCAATTCACCAGCTTGCAGAAGCCTATTTAATTCAGAAGGTACACGTTTAATGACCTCAAAGCTATCCCCATCCATTCGCTCCTCGAGCTGATGGAAAAGAGGCCATGCATTCGCGTAATCAATTCTTCCGATGGTGATCGGGCGATTCATGCCCATTCTGTTCATCTCCCCATCTTCTGTACAAATCATGTTCGATTGTCATATTATCAAGTACTTTACCAACTAAAAAGTCAATCATTTCATCCATCGTTTGCGGTTTGTAATAAAAAGCCGGCATAGCCGGTATGATCCTAACACCAAGAC
>NZ_JBFRDK010000229.1:0-15381 GCF_052113545.1 Paenibacillus sp. TAF43_2 | reverse complement strand
CAGTTCTTCTTCCTTGCCTGATTCATGAAGGAAAAACAAGCCATAACCCCACTCTTTGCCCCGCTTGCTGTGCAGTGCAATTTCATACTCATTCTTATGCCCTTCTACCCCGAATTGAACATTGCCTACGTAACCGTCTTCTTTCGAATACGTCATAGTGGCCTGTAATACATTGATGTTAATCACTTCTGTTCTTCCTTTCTCATCGTTCATTACGGTGCGAGCTGATTGATTTGATTTAACAGCTCGTTAATTTTGTTGATCGTATCTGGAATACCCGTCGATTCAAAAGCGGCTCTACCCTGCTCAATATTCGTTAGAGCTTGATCGATACCCTGCTGCAGCGTCGCGTTGTAATCGGCAATCGATTGATGGATATCTTTTGCGTAATCAGGTACCTGCAGTCCTTCATAATGGACAACCTGTTCCTTCAAAGCAAGAAGCTTCTCCTTTAAATCCGTTCTTTTGTCCAAATCCGTCACTGCTTGCTCTGCAAGTGTATTCATATCTTGTCCGAAATCCGTTAACGTTTGTAAGTAATCCGTCGTTTCTGTTGCAAAATTTACCGTTTGACCTACTTGATCAATAATACCACACCCAGATGTCATTAGCATTATGGAGAGCAATATTATCGAAACGCCTCGTTTAATCATAAGCAACCTCCTTGTCATAATCATCCTACTACCGAGATGAACGCCTATTCGAGTTGATGCATACATTACTGTACGATTAACAGCTCATGCTGGTTTCGTGTATGTCACAAGGAGATGATCGAGATGGATATTCATTTATCGGCGATTCACTGGGTTTATTTGACCTTTATTATCGCAATCATTGGATTTATGCTGATGCGACGCGATACAACGCTTATTTGTATTGCCGGAATCTTAGGAATTGGAATACTAGCAACCACATCGGCAAGCGGTTCTGTAAGCGGTATTTTTAACAGCTTTATCTTTGCTATAAAAGAATTGCTGGGAACGATTTTAATTATATCCATCATCGTCGCCATGAGTCGTATCCTTATTCGAACCGGTATAAACGAGATTATGATATCTCCGTTTACCCGTTTTCTTAGAACACCCGCGCTCGCCTTCTGGGGAATCGGCTTAATTATGATGGTAACCTCATTTTTCTTCTGGCCTTCGCCAGCGGTTGCACTCATCGGTGCCGTCTTACTTCCTGTAGCTTTACGTGTTGGGCTGCCTGCACTCGGAGCGGCAGTCGCGATGAATTTATTCGGACATGGCATCGCCTTGTCTGGTGATTATATCATCCAAGGCGCACCCAAGCTTACTGCGGATGCTGCTGGTATTCCTGTCAGCTCCGTCATGCAGGCCAGCATTCCGTTAGTTATTGTCATGGGGGTTGTCACAACCGTCGCTGCCTACTGGATAATGCGACGTGATCAGAAACTTGGTACATGGCGTGATGGACTTGTCCTTTCAGCCGCAGGGCCAGATCCATCAAACGACCCAAGCTTCGATGCCGACCGCAATGCTCTGTCACTGAGTACAAAGCGCTGGCTCGCAGCACTTATTCCTTTGTTATTCGCACTTGATGTGGCAGCCATGTTCGTGCTTAAGCTTCAAGGCGGTGATGCCACTGCGCTGATTGGCGGAACAGCCATACTCATTATGCTGTTCATTACAATGCTGACACACCGTGGCAAAGGGTTCGAGAAAACGACTAGTTATTTAATTGAAGGCTTCCTGTTCGGCTTCAAAGTATTTGGACCGGTTATACCGATTGCGGCTTTCTTTTACTTGGGCGACTCTGGATTTCTAGCCATGTTCGGCGACAAGCTTCCTGAAGCGTCGCACGGAATAGTTAATGACCTCGGTATTGCCCTAGCTCATGTCGTTCCCGTTAATGGTGTTGTTGGCTCGATTACATTAACAGTAGTCGGAGCAGTAACAGGGCTTGATGGCTCAGGCTTCTCCGGCATTTCGCTTGCAGGCTCGATCGCACAGCTATTTGGCCACGCTATAGGCTCCGGCATTGCCACTTTGACGGCTCTTGGTCAAGTTGCTGCAATCTGGGTAGGCGGCGGTACAATCATACCATGGGCGCTCATTCCTGCTGCAGCTATTTGCGGAGTAGATCCTTTTGAACTCGCACGTCGCAATTTAAAGCCAGTGCTCATCGGTCTCTCTGTGACAACGATCGTTGCTATGTTCTTGATTTAGATCGTTTTCGTTGACGATAAAATACGGAGATGAGTGAAATAACAGCAACACCGCCAAGTCCTATGTACCAGCCTTGTGTTAAAGAGCTTTCCGTTTTATGCAAGGGGATCTCCGGCTGCGGCGGCAATGAACCTATTCCAAGCAGCTTGATATGTTCATTTGCTTCACTATGCAATAATGTTGCGCTGCAGAGTGCTTGTAGCGATTTTCCAGTTGTTTTTGCGTAAACCAAATAACGTTCTCCTTCTTTAAACGTATAGCCGCAGCTGTCTTCGCTTTCAGCCGTTTTCACTTCAAGCGTTGGAGCAACRTGTCCTTTCCACACTTCATTGACTTGGAAGCTGGCTTTGACCGCTCTCTCAGAGGAACGAAACAAGGATTGTGAGGATGTTTTAACAGAAGTTGCCGTTCCTTCAAACACTGCGTCACTTTTGATTTTGCTCTCCTCCACCGTACCTGGTTGTACGCAAGAACAGGCTTGGACATTCGATGGCATAATCAATAAGCTGCTAATAAAAAATATGAAAATGAATCCAACTGAAAGTCTCTGTTTTTTATTGATCATATCTACTCCCCCAACCTTTTCTCTATAGCAGGCATTTATGCCTTTAGGTTAAGACGGTTTCTTTTGGGAAAATGTTTCATTTATAGCAATAAAAAAGCTGTTTCTCCCGTAGTGAAAGCTACGATCGAAACAGCTTTTTTATTTGTTATCCTTTTGCCTTTTGCTTGGATTCCTCTACTAGCGATACTTTTGCTGGCCAGAACGCTCTCTTGCCTAGTAAAGTCGTAATAGCTGGTACGAGGAATGGACGAACGATAAAGGTATCCATTAACACCCCAATCGCTGTTATGAGGCCAAACTGGACAAGCACTTGGATAGGAAGCGTCGCAAGCACGGCAAACGTAGCTGCAAGAATAAGTCCTGCTGAAGTGATAACGCCGCCCGTTTCGCTTACCCCTTCTTTGATGGCTTGCTTCAGCGGCAGCGTTTTGCTCTTTTTCCAAATGCTTGAGATCATAAATATATTGTAATCTTCGCCAAGCGCAATGAGGAAAACGAATGCATAAAGCGGAATTGCACCTTGAATGGCATCAACGCCCATGATGTAATGCAGGATCACCCAGCCTAAGCCTAGTGCGGCTGCATACGACAGCAATACAGTGCCAATTAAGTATAATGTTGCAGTAATGGATCTTAAATAAGCAAACAGCAGAATCATGATGAGTCCGATAACTAAAGGAATAATGACATTATTATCATGATCCGTCAGCACCTTGGAATCATATTGAGTAGCTGTCTGGCCAGCGATCCATACTTTTTGATCAGCCTCAGCAACGTTTCCATTCGTAAGCGCAGCTTCTGCCGCCTCACGGAGTAACGGAATCGTCTCCATTGCTTCCTGGGAATATGGATTCGTATTCAAGATGACCGTATACGATAGTAAATTAGGGTCATTAACGCTCGGCTGCGGCTCCTGAACATGATCTACAAGCGGTACAGCAGCAAGCTTCTCTGCTAACTCAGGTACTGCACCATCCGTCGCAGCAACCACTGTAATCGGTGCTAAATCTCCTGGCGTAAATGACTTCGAAATCACCTCAAACCCTTCTCTTGAAGGCATATCCTCTGGAAAAGAAGACAGCAGATCATAAGTAAATTTTATTTGACTGGAGAAGCTTGCGAAAATTCCTAATATCAAAACAGAGGTGATAACGACCATCCAAGGCTTCGTTATCACGAGATTTCCAATTTTGGAGCCTAGCTTTTTCTCCGAATTCGGCTTGCGGTACACTTTTCCTTTTTTGTCCGCATGTGCATGCGCCATTGCATCTGTACGCGGAATAAACGGGTAAAATGAGGCTCTTCCAATAATTGAAAGCAATGCCGGAACTAGCGTCAAACTTGCGATTCCCATAATAAGGATCGATAAGCTGAATGGAACTGCGAACCGATCATAAGCACCGTACTTAGCCGCAAGCAAAGCAAGCAAAGAAAGAACTACCGTAAAGCCGCTCATTGCAATAGCACCCGATGCGTCTTTGAACGATCGTTTTAGTGCTTTCATTTTGTCGCTTTCACGAGTAAGTTCTTGACGGAAATGCGAGATAAAAAATAAACAATAATCAGTACCTGCTCCGAATAAGAGCACAGTCATAATGGATATAGCTTGACCATCTACCGTTATCCATCCTTCACCTGCCATAAAGCCAAGCAATGGTCCCGTAACAGCATAAGCAAATCCAACACCAATGAGTGGAATGATGGCAAGAATCGGCGAACGGTAGATAAGGAGCAGCAAGACTAGTACGATAAGTACCGTTGCTATCATCAGTGATACATCCGCTCCTTTGAATAAATCGGTTGCATCAACCGAAATCCCAACAGGACCGCTGACGCGCACGCTTAATTCAGCTGCATCATGGATAGGTACGGAGAAAGGTTCTTTACCTGATGCTTCTCCGATGATAGCTTTTATGGACTCAATATTTCCCTTCAAAACTTCAGTTTCTGTTGCTTCACCGAACTGAATCGGCTGAACGAGTGTCGTTCCGTCTTCTGAAGCAAATTTTTGCAAAGCAGGTAAAGGCATTTGATGAAGAGGTATAACCTCGCCTTGCTCTTTCAACGGATTTTCAACAATCTTCTGCGTCGTTTTTTGAATAAGCGCATAATCCGCTTCTGTTAAGCCGCCTTCTCGATGCCAGACCACCAATGCTGGAATGCCAGAGGAGCTTGGAAACTTATCCTTTATTAATTGATCAGCGACAACGGACGGGCTGTCAGCCTCTAGGTTTGGAGCATTGCTTACTTCTTTGTCGCCCACAGCTGGCAGAAATACAGTTAGCAGCCCGGCTAATACAATCCACGCAACTAATGTTATCCACCTTGTACGTCGTCCAGCGACCATTCCTGCTAATCTTTCGATCATTTGACAAATCCTCCATTTCACATTACGACTAATATCGTTTAAAATTAACTCAAGCGATAATTTAATTATATATACCGAAAGGTTAATTAATCAATTCATATTTATTACAATTTGATGAATGGAGGGCATGTCGATGAGCGAGGACCAAATAAAACGCAAACCAGGCCGGCCCAAAGGCACAGGTTCAATTCAGACGATGCAGCAAATTTTGCGCACAGCAGCCTTTTTATTTATGGAGCAAGGTTTCGAAAAAGTTTCATTAGAAAGTGTAGCCCAAGCATGCGGGGTTACTAAAGCAAGCGTTTATTATTATTTTAATAATAAAAGCGTTTTGTTCACGGAATGTCTTCAATTTGTTCTAAAGATGGCTTATGATCAAACTTCAAAAATTGTTAGCAGCACCGGGTCGCTGAAGGAAAGAATGCTTGTTGTTGCTGAACGCCATATGAACAATGCTCATGTTGAGTTTGAAACGATGATGCGGGAAGCTTCCAGCGGTTTGACTGAGGAGCAAATTACGAGCATTCGTACGAGCGAGCAAGCGATACACGAATTAATTGGGAGTGTATTTCAGAAGGCAATGGACGAGAGCGAAATCAAACGGGGTGATTCGATGCTGCTTGCTCATGTCTTTACAGCTATGTTAACGGTACGAAACCGTAAAGAAATCATTAATAATGAAAAAACAGTGGAACAAGCCGCGTTCGAAATCGTAGAACTATTGTGGGCAGGATTAGAGCCTCGCTCGCCATCTTATTAATTGGAGGTTATTTAATGCTTAAAACCGCAATGGGTCGTCTGCGGGTCGTTGGTTTCATCGAAGGGTTATCTTTTCTATTACTGCTTTTAATAGCAATGCCCCTCAAATACTGGGCTGATATTCCAGAACCCGTGACTGTTGTAGGCGGACTTCATGGCCTCTTATTCGTTCTTTATATCCTTGCTGTCTTCCATGTATGGATTAAACACCGCTGGTCGATTCTCAAGGCAGCAGCAGCGTTTATCGCAGCTTTCCTTCCGTTTGGCACATTTATTCTTGATAAGAAGCTGCTTCGCGATCAATAAGTTAAAGAGGTTATTCCGAGCAATTGGAATAACCTCTTTTTGATAATAATGGAAGAAATGATGTGAGCTAGCCCTCAAAGCATGATAGAATAAATGTAAAATTAAAGGAGAGTGTTTCATGATGGGTATTATTATGAATAGAGTAGGAGCAATCTTTGTTACGGTTAGCGATATTGAAAAAGCTCGTGAATGGTATTGCTCCATTCTTGAATTGGAGCCTACCTATGATATCATTGCGGGTCATTTATGCTGTATTCCTTTAGATAACAACGGCCAAAACCTTGTTTTAGACAGTAAAATTTATACAGAAGATACTTATGCAAGAACACCTATTTTTCATTTTAATACGGATGACATCCATGCTGCTTTTCAGTTCATGCGTGATAAGAATGTAGAGCTTGTAAGCGAAATTGAACATGGTCACTTTTTCAGCTTTAAAGACCCTGACGGAAACCAGCTGATGGTTTGCAAATGCTAGCAGAATTTTTCGTTGAAGATAAAGTATTAGACTGGAGTTGTTGGTTTAGCAGAGTTTTTGAATTGAAGAATCGTCAGCTTTTGAAAAATTTGATTTAGACTGCACCATTAATATAAAGCAGCGGCAGACCAAGACTTGATAAATAAAGTCTTAGACTGCCACTGTTGTCATTAAACTAACGTTACCCGATAGCTTAATGGAAAACTGTACCTAGGCTCACTACTTAACGCTTATATACTAACGTTCTTTCCACTCGAACTCATTCCCCAATCGAAATGTGGATAGTTCAATCACGAGATCGAGTTCTTTTTTAGGAGCATCCAAAAATCTCTCCTGTCCGTGCGCCCAACAGCAATACAGTTCTAAGTCTTCACCTATTTCCATATTACGGCGTAAATATTCGAAAAGCTCTACTAAGCACTTTTTGCTTGTCTGGTATAAAATGGGGTGAGAATGTTTAATTTTGTCATTGATCTCGAAGGAACCTCCTTCGGGGTTCACTTGGTAAACACTCCAGTAGTATTTGCATATTGAGTTGATCCTTAGCGGCAGGGTTCACATTCGTTACGTAATCATTAATCGTCATAACTGTTTTTTTCTGTCCAAACGAGCCTGTTGGAAGCTCACGGCTTGCAGCAATATAATAAAATAGAGTCACAGTGTCAATCTCATCTCCTATCTGAAACTACCTTCCATAGCTTTGAATACCATTTATTCTACATAACCGTTCCATTAACCTGACCGTTAGCTTATTAATAAGGCTATGTTTAATTCTAATGTTGAAATTTAACCATAAGAAACCACCTTGCTAAAAAGGCGGTTCATTGAGCTATCGTGCCCTTTAGTTTAAAAGTCGCAATCTTAATATCATTAGGTCTTCATCGAAATACTGTTCATCAAACTTTAATGCATGTGGTTCTATACCGTAAACTTCAAACCCCAGCGAGACATATAAGCGTTTTGCTGATTTGTTATTAGACACAACCGTCAAATGAATCTGTTCCAACCCTTCACATTCTTTTGTTGCTCTTTCAATCAAGGCTAATAGAAGGGCTTTACCTACCCCCCGTCCTCGAAATAGAGGCTCTACATACATACCATAAATGTTTCCTTTATGTGCCGTCTTAAGCCTGTTTTCACGTGAAAAATTGACAATGCCAACTAATATGTTACTGTCGTCAAAACATCCCAATGTAAATTGATCTTTTGTATGGTGTATCCTTTCTATAATGTGCCCCAATGGTTTAGTTTCTTCTTGCTCATATGTTGATCCAAATGCATCGGGTTCATTTTTCAATGCACGCAACCTTACTTCTCTATACATTTGGGCATCAGAGCCATTCAACAAACGAATGTTCATTAGTCACTTCCGATCATTTATCAAATTGTTTTAAATAAAACTTGCGGATTGATGAAAACTTCCCGTTAGCTCAACGAGGCTGCCGATTCATACCGGCAGCCTCGTCATAGTGAATGTTAAGCTATAATTCCCCGTTAGTTGAGCAGCGTGGTGATGTTGTTAAATTTAACGAATAAAACTAATCAAGACTACCACCGCACCCATTAACACTAAAATTGAAAATACAAAGTAGCTGAAGATCTTTAGAGGACCCGGCATTGAATTTAGATCTATTTTTTTCATTGGTCCTCCACCCTCAATACTTTGAATAGAGCGAAGGTTCTCATCAACATAATTATCGTCACTGTACGAATGTTCCTTTTCGAGCTGGGTTTCATGGATGTTGTTTGTGCTCATTCCAAATCCCCTCTCAATTCGGTTTATATGGAATATTCTACCACGATTATGAAACTCATGTAACCCATCGCCACGCTAACCAGTCCGTTAGTTTAACAAAGAAAGGAAGCAACTGCCGAAGCAATCTACTCCATGTTTGTTCAACTATCGTTCCTCATTAGCTTAATGAAGAATCGAATATATATTAGTTATTTTAGATGCGGGTATACGCTAAACCATTATGAGTGAGATTAATACAAATTATATCCATATATTTGGAAATCCACTTCTTAATGAATATCTTACATTATCAACCTTCCATACCCCATCGGTATAAATAAGTTTAGTTAGCCGATCAACMACGTAAAGTTCTCTTCCATCTGCATATATATCAGATCCAACGACGATCGATTGTGTAAAACTTGCAGTTGTTTTGCTTGTATAGTAAGTAGAGCCTGTATGTTCTTCAAAATAAAGTTTTTCTTTCAATCCTTTGTTTGGAATAATCGATGAAATGATGAAATTCTCAGTAAAGTAAGGTTTGAAATGAGTTTGAATTTGCTTTATGGAAGACACATCGTTCGCTTCATTTAATATATTGGACAGAAGTTTTAGGCGGGCGCCTGTTAACGTTTGGGAGGCTGAAATCTTAATGGAAGGTTGTTCCATGTTTATAACGATTTTCTTTCCATTCAACTTAATAGTTGCTTGCTTAACCTGCTGGTTCCACTTTACCTCGGCTCCGAGCGTCTGGGAGACAAATCGCAACGGCACATAGGTGGTGCTTTTGATTAGCTCGGGCGGAGCATCCAAATCAACATTCAACTGATTGACTCGCACTTTTGTGAAGTTGACGGCAAGCAGTATTTCAGTATCGTCTTTGTTGATCGTGATTATTTTGTGCTCCTGATTCCAGTTTACAGCTGCGCCCATATGTTGAGATACGGCTCTTAAAGGTATAAGCACTCGGTTGTTTTTCAATTGGCCATTTTCAATAACCACATCTTTTTCGTCCGCGAACCCTAGGGTTGGTACTGAGAGAAGAATCAGTATCGCAGAAGCCAATAAAGTCAAAGTCAGTTTTTTAATCATAATAACCTCCTTATACTGATAGAAAGCGTGTTTAACCCTTATTCCATTCAACACTCCACACTTCGTGCATATATTCAATACAAGTTGTGGACTGGTATCTAATTAACAAATAATACCATGCCACAATCCTATACGTTATAGAAAGTTAGTTTGTTGCGTAATACTGCTTATTTTATTTAATAAGAAGATCAAGCTATGCAACTCCTGCTCATCCATGTATTGTTCAACTATCGTGTCCCGTTAACTTAACGATTTTGGACTTCAGGCTTCAATCCTGTTTGCAGGACATGAAAATACTCAGCTAATATTTCGTCAAAATTGGGTTCGACAGGTAACTTCTCAATATATCTCCATAAAATCATTTCTTCCGATCCAATGTGAACAACCTCATACTCCATCTGCTTAGATTCCCAGACAGTAACTTGACCAATGCATCGATCAGATTCATTAATTATGCCGGTAGAAGGGTCGGGAACACTGCTTTCAGGAAGATCGTGCTTCACAAATTCCGTAGAAATGGATAAACTCGCCAGTTCACTCTTGTTAGATTCCACCCATAACTTAAATTTTTCCCGAATCATTTTACATCCCTCCCTCATGGAGTAATTATATCAACTCGAGATAAGAATTAAACTACTTTGACTGAAAATATGGCTTTGTTCCACGACGCTAAACTGCCCGTTAGCATAATAAGAAGAGCAGCCACCGTAGCGCCTGCTCATCATTTGCGTTATTCCACTATCGTTCTTCGTTAGTTCAATCATTTCCTACTTTCTTCTTCAAACTCCTTGATTAACCCTTGGGACCTTTTCATTGCTTCCTGGCTGTCTTTCGCTGGTGCTGTAATCATATATCCGTTTGATGAGGACCACTGGCCATCATCATTCATAACTTTAATTGTAAATTCAGAGAATTTATCATCAGTATATACCCAACCGTAAGTAAAAATATTAGGCTCTATTCTACCTTTATCATCTATGATTCGAAAAGCGGAAAAAATGGTTGTAAAATTATGACCATCGTAATGCAACTCTAATTTTGTTCTATCTTTAGGAATGTGAGGAACCTTACTTCCTTCAAAGTCAATTTCACCTTTAAAGCTTCTTTTTCCATTTATATGATTTTGCAATTTCCCATCAAGATGTACTTTTATACGTTCGGTTATTCCTTCCGTTCCTAATTGATAATATACACCATTGATGGTCTCTGAGTACTGCTTAGGTATCAAGTACCAAATAGAGAATACACTTAGAATTATTGCAAATGCAGTAAGTACAACAGTAATTTTCCGCTTCATTACACACCCCCTTTTTTTTAGGCTCTTCCTTTAATAAACGTAAACATACTCACTAATTTGCACTATCCTGCCCGTTCGCTTCATGAAGCATCGTCAGTCTAACACTTTATTTTCTCAGTCTAGAACTTTATTTTCTTCTGACAAGAATAGCTAGCTGCATTGATTATAGGTCTATCCAAAATCTTTTAATAATATTGCCATTTTCCTCTACGAATTCTGATTCCAATACGCCACCATTTTTTAAAATTGTTTTTTCTGAGCCGATATTCCCTTTATCACAAACAACTAGAACTTTTTGATGGCCCCAATCTTTTAACAGCTCCAACGTATTTGATAATATGATATTGGCATACCCTTTTCTTCTCTCCGATGGACGAACGCCATATCCGATATGGCCGCCTTGATTGAGCAATTTTTCATTCAATCGATGCCGTATATTAACCGCTCCTACAATTAAGTTGTCCTCACTTAGGAGCCAATAAGTGGTATGAGGAACACGATCACTGCTTGATATTTTGGATTCCGTATCTTCAGCATACAAAAAATCAATCATGGCATTAAAATCTTCCGGTTCTCTCTCAATGACCCACGGCACCATGTCTTCACCGCTCTTTATCCAGTCCTCATAAAAGGATATATACGCGTCGCGGTATTCGATCGTTGGTTTAATTAATATCGCTGATTTTGGCATAAGCACGCTCCACTCCGATGATTTTTACCAAATTAACACATTTCATGAATAGGGTCAATCTTATTTCATCGATGATTCATCATGCTCTTCATAACAAAGAAGACTAAGGCAAATCGCCCTAGTCTTCTTTTGCTTAAATTATACTTAAATTAGTTATGGAATTGTTGACCATCATGAACAGCCTTTACATAACCCGCGCGGATTACGAAATCTCCGAAATGCTCGCCCGTTTCCCGTTCCTTTGCATACTGATTAATAATCGGTTTTAAAGTATCGAGAATTTCGGTCTCATCGATATTTTCACGGTAAAGCTTGTTTAGTCGATCACCTGCATAGCCTGCGCCCATATACATATTGTATTTGCCGAGTGCCTTGCCGATAAATGAGATTTCTCCAAGCGCTGGTCTTGCGCAGCCGTTCGGGCATCCAGTCATCCTAATGTTGATCTCCTGGTCACGCAGTCCTGCTTCATTAATAATCGGCTCCAGCTTATCGATCAGTGTCGGAAGATAACGTTCTGCTTCCGCCATAGCAAGACCGCAAGTCGGCAACGAAACACAAGATAATGAGCTTCGGCGCAGCGCAGAGTGCTGCGTACCGTCCGTAAGTCCGTATTGCTCTGCTAGCTCCGTAATTTTGCGTTTCTTCTGGCTGCTGACATTACCGATAATAAGATTCTGATTCGGAGTAATGCGGAAGTCGCCTGTATGAACTTTGGCGATTTCGCGCAAACCCGTCATTTGCGGGTTGCCTTCTTGATCCTCAATACGTCCGCTCTGGATAAACAACGTCAAATTCCATTTGCCGTTGCTTCCCTTCAACCAGCCATAACGGTCTCCGTTATTTTGGAATTGATAAGGGCGTACCTCTTCAAGCTGCCAGCCAAGACGGTTTTGCAGCTCGGTTTTGAACCATTCAATCCCATGACGGTCAATCGTATACTTAAACCGAGCGTTTTTGCGAACCGAACGGTTACCATAATCACGTTGAATCATAACGGTTTTCTCTGCTAACTCGACAATTCGCTCCGGCGGACAGAAGCCAATCACTTTACCAAGCTGCGGATAAGTCGTTGTATCGCCGTGTGTCATCCCCATACCGCCGCCAACGGAAATGTTAAAGCCCTTCAGCTTGCCATCTTCCACGATTGCAATGTAGCCGATGTCTTGAGAAAATACATCCACATCATTAAAAGGCGGAATCGCAAATCCAATTTTGAACTTACGCGGCAAGTATACAGGTCCGTAGATCGGCTCAACTTCCGCTCCATCCTCTTTACCATCGATTACCTTTTCTCCATCCAACCAAATTTCATGATAAGCGCGAGTACGCGGCGCCAAATGATCATTCACTTGACGTGCCCAGTAGCTTACTTCCTCATGATGGTTCGATTGAAAAGGATTTGGACTGCACATAACGTTCCGATTGACGTCACCGCAGGCAGCAAGTGTAGTCATCAGCTCGCTATTGATTTTTTGAAGCGTAGGCTTCAAATTCCATTTCAAAATGCCATGCATTTGGAACGTTTGACGTGTCGTGAGACGCAAAGTCCCGTTGCCGTACTTGTGAGCTAATTCATCCATGGCAAGCCATTGATCAGAGGTTGCTACACCGCTTGGCAGTACTACCCGGATCATGAATTGAAATGCAGGCTCCAGCTTCTGCTTTTCACGCTCGTTGCGCAAATCCCTGTCATCCTGCATATAACTTCCATGAAACTTCAACAACCGATTGTCATCCTCAGGCAAACCGCCTGTAATCGGATTGCTCATCGTTTCTACTAATGCGCCGCGCAAATAGTTACTTTCGCTTTTGATATGCTCAACTTCACTTGGCGGTCCACCGATAGGTTTTACCAACTGCTCTTTCGCCATTGTTGCTGTCTCCTCTCGCAATCATTCAAGTACTCTTGTTGTTATCTATTTATTAATAAACATCACGTTGGTAGCGCTGTTGATCCTGCATATCATTCAAATAAGCTGCCGCTTGCTCAGCGCTTAATCCGCCCTCTTGCTCAATGACAGTTAATAGAGCCGTATGCACATCATGTGCCATATGTTTCTCATCACCGCAAATATAAACATAAGCGCCGGCTTGAAGCCATTCGAATAGCTCACGGCTCTTCTGCAGCAAACGATGCTGTACATATACCTTCTCTTCCGTATCGCGGGAGAAAGCTACATCAAGTTTGGTCAAGACGCCGTCTTTAAGCATTCTTTGCCAATCGGTCTGATATAGGAAATCCGTAACAAAGTGGCGATCACCATAAAACAGCCATGATTTTCCTTCTGCGCCAATTTCCTCGCGCTCTTCAAGGAATGCACGGAATGGAGCAACACCAGTACCTGGACCAATCATAATAATTGGAGTATTCGTATCCGCAGGCAGCTTGAAATTCGGATTTTGTTGGATATAGATCGGCAGACTGTCGCCTGGTTGTACACGCTCTGCACAATGTACGGAGCATACCCCATAACGCTCACGACCATGAGACTCATAACGAACAGCTCTCACGGTAAGATGAACCTCATCCTCATTCGCTTTAAAACTGCTGGCAATGGAATAAAGTCTTGCTGGCAGCTTACGCAAGATAGCAACAAATTGTTTTGCGCTTCCTTGCCAAGGCTCAAAATCCTGCAATAAATCAAGCAGATCCCGACCGTTAATGTAGCTTCTAAGCGCTTGCTCTTGCCCTTGAGCTAGCAGTTCACGAAGTGCTGGGTTCGAAGTCAGTTCGGCTGCTTGCGTGATCAGCGGTTTCGTTAGAGCTGTAATTTCATAATACTTAAGTAGAGCTTCACGCAATGAGCCTTGCTCACCGCTCTTATTGATCGGAACAACTTCTTCAGCGTTCCAATTCATTTGCTTAATAATCGCATCCACTAGCTCTGGATGATTTTCCGGATAAATACCCAGGCTATCTCCTGGCTCATATTGTAAATTAGAGCCTTCAAGCGATAGCTCCAAATGACGAGTTTCCCGATCAGAGCCGCGGCCATTCAAGTTAATATTCGCAAGAACTTCAGCCTTAAAAGGGTTGTTTCGCGAATAGGCAGATTGTTCTGGTGTTGTTTCGCTGCTAGTTTGCGCTATAGCCGCAGTCGTTCCCGAGGCAGCATTCAAACGATCATTTAATGAGCTGATAACCTCTTCTGACCAGCCAGCAACAGCCTCATCATAATCGAGGTCACAATCTACACGAGGAACAAGACGTTTTGCGCCAAGCTCTTCAAGACGTTGATCAAAGTCTTTACCCGTTTGACAGAAAAATTCATACGACGTATCGCCAAGCGACAAGACAGAAAAGCTTACATTTTCTAGCTGTGGAGCTCGCTTGCTGTAAAGGAACTCGTGGAAGCTCTTCGCATTATCCGGCGGTTCCCCTTCACCATGAGTACTGACAACCAAAAAAAGGTTTTCGACTTTTTTCAAATTGTTCGTCTTAAACTTATTCATTGGCGCAAGTGTTACTTGCAGACCCTGTTCTTCCAGCTTGCGCGATAAGCTGGTAGCTACCCGCTGACAATTGCCGGTTTGAGAGCCAAACAATACAGTTACCTCACGGGAAACCGCTGGTTGACTGATAGCCGAAATAACTTCCGCAACTGCTGCTCCCTCGGAGACAGCCTGCACATCCGCACTTATCGTTAACGGACCTGCTGATGCTTGACGAGCGAACAAATAACCTGTCAGCCAAATTTGCTGAGACTCCGTTAGTGATGGTACAAGGCGATTCAGAAGGTCAACTTGCTCTTGATTAAAAGGACTGTTCGTTACCTGAAGTTGCAACAATATCCACCTCTCATAAACATAAAATCATCATTAGTTTTCATAGTTAACTTAAAATTAGTGCTTCAGAAGTGCTTCAATAATTATTAACCTAACATAATCAGACAAATCC
>NZ_JBFRDK010000228.1:0-8306 GCF_052113545.1 Paenibacillus sp. TAF43_2 | reverse complement strand
TTATTACTCGTTGTTCAGTTTTCAAAGAGCAATCTTTTCTCTCTTGTCGACCGTGTATCTCGTTGGCGACCTAGATAATATATCATAGGCGTATATAGCATTGCAAGTGTTTTTTTCATTATTTGCGAAAAACTTTTTGCATTAGCATTTCATACCTTCTTTTCACCTTTGCAGCTAGCCATAATGGCTTGTTTCTACAACATATTATATAATTTCCTAACATTCATTAATTATTCTTCTAATACAATAAAAAAAGTAAGTACAGTGTTACGGTGAGAAGACTTCGTTTAGTCTCCTYATCATTACACTGTACTTACTTAAAGTTTTGACGAATTCGCTTATCTGAGCACTTCTTTAATATGAAGATGCCTGTCTACGATTAAGTTTACAATGACACCTTCAATGGATACCCAAGGCCTAGTCGGATAATTACGATCCGAGAATACAATTTCTCCAATTCGTTCATCGCTAAGCTTAACGACCGTTCCATTATGGAACTGAGTAGCCTTCTCTACAAATGTACGGACATAAGTAGGATCCAGCTTCCCGAAGGAATCGCTTTGGATTTGTTCCAATACGAGATACGGAGATGCAGCTTTCCTATATGCCTTGTTCAAAGTCATTGCATGAAATATATCAGCAATCGCTACGATCTTGGCGTACGGGTTTATCTTCGTCGCATCAATGCCGAGCGGATAACCTGTTCCGTCAACCTTCTCATGATGCTGAAGCGCCGCCATCTTTACACCCTCATTAAGAGCAGATACATTTTTGAGCAATTGATACCCAAGAACCGTATGACGCATCATTTCTTCTTTTTCTTCTGTTGATAATGTATTAGGCTTCGTCAAGATTGCTTTGTCAATTCGGACGTTGCCGATATCGTGCAATAAACCGGCAAATGCAATTTGCATCCAATCCTTTTGAGGAAAACCCGTCCACTGTGCAATTTGATAGGAGGTTAATGCAGACGTAATGCTGTTATGAAGCAAATAGTCTTTCTCCAAAAATTGACGCGGTACAAAGGTCAGCAAGTTGTAGCTCTTTATGTGCTCCAGCATTTTCTCTAGCTGCTTGCGTACATCCATGATCGGCATGGCTTGACCCGCTGCAACAGAGTTAAATACTTGGCGTAAAACAATAATCATTTTGTCGTACTCTTCATGAAGGGGAGATGCGACTAATGCTGAACTCGGTTCTTGGCTTGCATCCTCATCGGTATCCTCTTTTGTCTTGCTCAAATCAATATTGGATTCAATCTCGACACTTGTGACGAGAAATGCTTGCAATATTTCTATTTCTTTAGGGGTAACGATCTTTCCCTTTTGAAATAAAACACTGCCAAGTGGGGTGAGGACATCTTCAATGATTTTGTCGCCTAATTTGAGATGTAATAATGTTACTGCTGCCACGAGAGTCCTCTCCCCTTGTGCCTGAATAGTAATTATGTACTCCCATAAATAAAGCAAACCTAGGCTGACCCGTCATGCGACGGAGTCAGCTGCGTCTGCTTTCATTTATTCTTGCGTCGTTTCGCCGCCATCTTGCTCTTCATTTTCATCTATAGCTTCATTCTCTTCACTGCGAGCAACACGTGTGACAGTCGCTACCGTATCATCTTCGCGTGTATTAATCAGCCTTACGCCTTGCGTATTCCGTCCCATCGTAGATATGCCTTCCATGCTGGTACGAATCATCGTGCCAGATGAAGTCATAATCATAAGATCCTCATCATTCTCAACCACTTTGAGTGAGACGATCGGTCCATTCTTATCGGTTACGTTAAGCGTCTTAATCCCTTTACCGCCACGGTTCTGAATACGATAATCGGCCACTGGTGTCCGCTTGCCGTAACCTTTGGAGGTAACGATCAGGATATCATTATCCGGTACGATAACATCCATATCAATAACGGTATCTTCATCATCAAGCTGGATACCTTTCACGCCTGTAGCGGAACGTCCCATAGAACGGACATCCTGCTCAGAGTAACGTATGGACATGCCCTGCGCCGTTCCCATAATAATTTCCTGATTGCCGTCAGTCAGCTTAACGCCAATTAGATCATCGTCCTCACGAAGTGAGATTGCGATCAATCCGACTTTCCGAATGTTGACGTAGTCATCAAGCGGAGTCTTCTTCACAACCCCTTGCCTTGTAGCAAAGAACAAGTAATGTTCCGAATCAAATTCTTGTACAGGTATGACCGCATTGATTGTCTCACCCTGTTCAATTTGAATGAGGTTGATAATAGGCGTACCGCGTGCAGTACGGTTAAGATCAGGAATCTCATAGGCTTTCAGCTTATACACCTTACCTTTGTTCGTAAAGAACAGCAGGTAGTGATGCGTATTGGATACAAATAGATGCTCAACAAAGTCATCATCCTTAGTACCCATGCCGACAACGCCTTTGCCGCCGCGCTTCTGGCTGCGGTAAGTGCCAACCGGCAAACGCTTGATATAGCCCGTGTGAGTAATGGAGATGATAACATCCTCACGAGGAATAAGATCCTCATCGAGAATTTCCTCATCACTTGCCATTATCTCCGTACGACGCTCATCACCGAAACGTTCCTTCAATTCAGCAAGCTCTGTGCTAATAATATCGAGCACAAGCTGCTCATCAGCTAGAATCGCTTTATATTCAGCAATTTTACGCATAAGTTCTGCATACTCTGCTTCTATTTTATCTCTTTCCAGACCAGTCAGGCGCTGCAAACGCATATCCAAAATCGCTTGCGCCTGCTCATGGCTGAGCGAGAATCTTGTAATTAAGCCTTCACGAGCTTGGTCAGCTGTTTGGGAAGCGCGAATGAGTGCAATGACCTCATCCAAATGGTCAAGCGCTATTCGCAAGCCCTCCAAGATATGTGCGCGAGCTTCAGCCTTTTTGAGATCATACTCCGTACGACGACGAATGACCTCGATCTGATGCTGTAAATAATGATAAAGCATATCGCGTATGTTAAGCGTCTTAGGCTCACCATTTACGAGTGCCAGCATGTTAATCCCAAAGTTGGATTGCAGCTGTGTATGCTTGTACAAATTATTAAGTACGATGCTCGGGTTAACATCGCGACGAAGCTCAATGACTACGCGCATGCCGTTACGATCCGATTCATCTCGCAAATCTGTAATACCTTCAATTTTCTTCTCGCGAACGAGCTCGGCAATTTTCTCAACTAAACGAGCTTTAATGACTTGATAAGGCAGCTCATGCACAATAATGCGCGCTTTGCCGTTATTCTCTTCAATCGTCGCCCTTGCTCGCATTGTTACCGAACCGCGGCCTGTCAAATAAGCTTGACGAATCCCCATACGGCCCATTACAAAACCGGCTGTTGGAAAATCAGGACCTTTTATGTGTTCGATGAGTTCGAGTGGCGTAATGTCAGGATTAACAATAAGCGCCTGTACTCCGTCGATAACCTCATTCAAGTTATGAGGTGGAATATTCGTAGCCATACCAACCGCTATCCCAGTAACCCCGTTTACGAGAAGGTTTGGATAACGTGCTGGCAATACAACTGGTTCCGACTCTTCACCGTCATAGTTAGGAACGAAATCAATCGTTTCCTTGTTGATATCGCGCAGCAACTCCATTGCCATCTTCGAAAGACGAGCTTCCGTATAACGCATGGCAGCTGCAGAGTCGCCATCAACTGAACCAAAGTTACCATGTCCATCTACGAGCATATAACGCATGGAGAAATCTTGTGCCATCCGTACCATTGACTCATAAACTGCGGAATCACCATGCGGGTGATACTTACCGATTACTTCTCCTACAATTCTCGCTGACTTCTTATGGGGCTTGTCCGGTGACATGCCCAGCTCAGACATCGCATACAATATGCGTCGATGCACTGGTTTAAGTCCATCCCTAACATCGGGAAGAGCGCGACTTACGATGATACTCATTGCGTAATCCATAAAGGAATCCCGCATCTCCGTACCAATATCTCGATCTCTTACAGACATACGTTGTTCTTCCGCCATGATTTACCTCCCTGACGCCATCTATAGCTACTCTTAAATCAACATAACTCTTATATTACTTTCTCAAAAAGCGAGCATATAAACCTTTTGCGCTCATGCTTTTGGAATTCCTGCGAAACTTTCGTCTTTACTTGCTAAAAATAGGTGAATTACCGCTCTCCATACATGAAAACCTGCCATAAAATAAACAGACCCAACTTTCATTATACCACTCAATCGAAAGTCTGTCTCCTGCATCATTTCAAATCGATAACCTGTAAAAGCAGCATTTTGAAAGGAGAAAAATCGTTGAGCATACAACGCGTTACGAGCAAATGGGCCAAAACAAAAGTCATGTTGAAATCTGACTATTTGCGCTCATATATGCCCCCAACAAAACTATTCGGACGCAGCAGCCTTCAGTCAATGCTTAGTGAATATGGTATGGTCTACGTCAAGCCGATAAACGGTACGTTCGGCAATGGCGTCATCCGCGTGGAGAGAACTACTGTACCTGCTCTCGGTTATCGCTATCAGCTAGGGACAAAAATCTTGTTTTTCTCAACACTCGACCAGTTATACCATAAGCTAGCTGGGCAAACGAAGAAGCGAAGCTATCTTGTTCAAAAAGGTATCCATTTGCTAAAACATCAAAAGCGGCGCTTCGATATTCGCGTTATGGTTCAGAAAAACCCTCATAACGAATGGGAGGCCACTGGCATTATCGGTAGACTCGCCCATCCTGCGAAAATAGTAACCAATTATCACAGCGGCGGGACTCCGATGGCTCTTGAGCGGCTCATGGGCGATCATGCTAATGCTTCAGAACTTGCTGCCTTCAAAAACAAATTAAGAAAAGTCAGCATTACGATTGCCAACCAGTTACAAGGTGCCTACCCCAATATAAAAGAGCTAGGCGTGGACATCGCAATTGATGCAAAACTGCATCCATGGATTTTGGAAGTCAATACATTACCCGATCCATTTATCTTTCGAAAGCTGCCTGATCAAAATGTTTTTCATAAAGTATATCGTTATGCAGTCGCCTATGGCCGATTTAAAAAAAGAAGCAGTCGTCCATAATGGGCGGCTGCTTCTTTACGAAATCCTTTATTTTAAACATCTAGATTCGTTACGTATCTAGCGTATTTTTGAATAAATTCGCGGCGTGGTTCAACGTTGTCGCCCATAAGCGTGTCAAACACGATATCCGCTTCAATTGCATCCTCAATCGTTACCTGGAGCATCGTGCGGCTTTCAGGATCCATTGTTGTTTCCCAAAGCTGAGTAGCGTTCATCTCTCCAAGACCTTTATAGCGCTGAACGTTTACTTTTACGCCTTCTCCAAATTCAGCCAAAATCTTCTCGCGTTCCTTCTCGGTTTGCGCGTAGCGAATGACCTTATTACGCTCGATCTTGAATAGAGGAGGCTGTGCAATATAAATATAGCCAGCGTCTATAATTTCACGCATATAGCGATAGAAGAACGTTAAGATGAGCGTGCGAATATGAGCGCCATCGACATCCGCATCCGTCATAATGATGATTTTGTGATAACGTGCTTTAGTTAAATCAAAATCATCGCTAATACCGGTGCCCATCGCTGTAATCATTGCCCGAATCTCAGCATTGCCAAGAATACGATCGAGACGCGCTTTTTCTACGTTCAAAATCTTACCGCGAAGCGGCAAAATGGCTTGGAAATGACGATCGCGGCCCTGCTTGGCAGATCCACCGGCAGAGTCACCTTCTACGATGTACAGTTCGCTGATCGATGCATCCTTGGATGAGCAGTCAGCAAGCTTACCAGGTAGAGAGCCAACTTCCAGAGCGCTCTTACGGCGAGTCAGCTCACGCGCTTTGCGCGCTGCTTCACGAGCACGAGCAGCAGATAGGCCTTTTTCTACGATTTTACGCGAAACAGAAGGATTCTCTTCTAGAAATTCCTGCAGCTTCTCGGCAAAAAATGATTCTACAATTCCGCGGACTTCGCTGTTGCCAAGCTTAGTCTTTGTTTGTCCCTCAAATTGCGGCTCCGGGATTTTGACAGAAATAATAGCCGTCAAGCCCTCACGCACATCATCGCCGGAGAAATTCGAATCATTATCCCTGATGAGATTTGATTTGCGGGCATAATCGTTAATAATACGCGTAAGTGCGCTCTTAAAGCCCGACTCATGCGTACCGCCCTCATGTGTATTAATATTATTTGCGAAAGAGTATATATTCTCGGTGTAGCTGTCATTATACTGTAGAGCGACTTCTACTTGGATATGATCCTTCGAGCCTTCCACATAAATTGGCAGCTCATGCAAAGGTTCGCGATTGCGGTTCAAGTATTTTACAAACTCGATAATACCGCCCTCATATTTAAACGTATTGGATACGTCAGTACGCTCGTCACTAAGCACAATTTCAATGCCTTTATTCAAAAACGCAAGCTCGCGAATACGCGATTGCAGCGTCTCATAGTCGTATACGGTCGTTTCCGTAAAAATTTCTGTATCAGGCTTAAACGTTACTTGAGTACCTGTTTCCGTTGTCTCGCCGACAATTTTAATATCATACTGCGGAGCACCCTTGCGGTACTCTTGCTGATAGATATTGCCTTCGCGTTTTACTTGAACAATGACAAGCTCGGACAGTGCGTTTACGACAGATACGCCGACCCCGTGCAAGCCGCCGGATACTTTATAGCCCTCTCCGCCGAACTTGCCTCCCGCATGCAAAACAGTCATAACGACTTCTAGCGTCGATTTTTTCAGTTTCGCATTCTCTCCTACAGGGATACCGCGTCCATTATCGATAACCGTTACGCTGTTATTCTCATGCACGATAATTTCGATTTTTGAGCAATAACCGGCCAAAGCCTCGTCAATACTGTTATCAACAACCTCCCATACGAGATGGTGAAGACCTTTGCCACTAGTGGAGCCAATATACATCCCCGGACGTTTGCGTACCGCCTCTAAACCTTCCAAGACCTGTATCTGACTCTCGTCATACGTATGCTGTTCCAAAGACATGCAACTTCACTGCTCCTCTCAACTGCTGTTCCTGATCGCCTTCGCTCTAGCCGTTAGCCACAAACTGATGGGCTCTTTTCTTAAGCGTAGAGGATGAAATAGGCGAATAATATATTTTTTGCTTCGTTACAACGATCGATTTTGGCTCTTCCTCGCCTATCGTTTCAACGTCCTTACGCTTGCGTGCTCCCGCAACGAATTGCTTGGATAGTTTAGAGGATTGCTCGATAGAAATATCAAAGATGGCCACGAGCTCCGCAGCCCGAATTATTTTCTCGCCGCCCAAATGGATGTACATGTCCTCTTCCCCACCTCTCCTATTCGCAATTTAACGTGTCACTCGGCCGTCATGCACATGATAGATGCCGGCATCCTGAAGCCTGCTCACATTCACGCTTTCAAGGCCGGTCGTTGTAATAAAGGTTTGTACTTTGCTCTGAAATGTCTCAATAAGCTGCGTCTGACGGTTCTGATCAAGCTCTGACAGCACATCGTCAAGCAGCAAAATCGGATACTCACCGATTTCCTCGTTAATGAGTTCGATTTCTGCCAATTTTAAAGACAGGGCCGTTGTTCGCTGCTGCCCCTGTGAGCCGTAGACTTGCGCTTCTTTGCCGTTGATAAAAAACGCCAAATCATCGCGATGCGGACCCACGAGCGTAACGCCTCTGCGAATCTCCTGATCTTTCACCTGTGTTAACTTTATCATAAATTGATCAAATAAAACAGATTCATCTTGCTGGGCATCTGTATCAAAAGAAGGACGGTAGTCAATGGTGAGCTGCTCAGTCCCGTTCGTTATGCCTGCATGTATTCGTTCTGCAAATGTTTGTAATTTATGTATAAAGTGTTTCCTTTTTTTCATGATTTTAACACCATGCTCTGCGAGCTGCTGATTCCACACCTCAAGCATCGTTTGATTTGCCCCTCCAGGATAGGAGGCTTTCAAAAAATTGTTGCGCTGCTGCAGCACTTTTCCATATTGCTGGAGTGTATACAAATAGCCGGGCTGTACTTGTCCGATTTCCATATCGAGAAACCGTCTTCGCACTCCCGGCGTTCCTTTTACAATTTCAAGATCCTCTGGCGCAAACATGACGACATTTACCGAACCGATGAAATCACTGAGCTTACGCTGCTCAAGTCCGTTTATTTTCGCTTTTTTTCCTTGCGCTGAGAAAAGGAGATCCAGCTTAATCGCTCCGTACTTCTTATCAACCTCGCCAGTAATGCGAGCGGAGCTTTCTTGCCAGCCAATAAGCTCCTTATCCTTAGAGGTGCGATGAGACTTCGTTAACGC
>NZ_JBFRDK010000227.1:0-8326 GCF_052113545.1 Paenibacillus sp. TAF43_2 | reverse complement strand
ATGTACACGCCCGGTTCCAGCTTTGCTAATTCCCATTCTGCAATAATCTGCAAGAGCAAGAGGTACCGCGCTTAGAACTACGACGTTAAGGGCTTCTCCAAAAAAAAGGCTTATGAAATTTACGAGTTTGTCTTCGGATGCAAAAAAACCCATAATAATTTTGACAGTAAGCAATAATATGGTAGAAACTGCGACAATCATGAAAGCAATGGGTATTTTACTATCCAATCTCTGAAGGAATCCTTGACGTTCTGACAAACCTTTTTCCCCTCTCGGCAATAAATAATTTATGACACTTTAAGTTTACGTCGGGTAACAAAATATTACAACACACTCCGATTAACTATTATAAGTTTTTTTCTTTTTTGATAACAAAGACTTTTCAATTTACTAACATAGAGATACAACAAATAAGGAGGACAACATCGTGGCAAACCGATGCATGAATTCACTTATCATTTCCGGAGACAGCGGCACACTACATCAATTAAAGACAACCTTGCAAGCAGGTGAAAAGGAACTCAGCTTTATCAAACTTATTCCCACTCCCGCGGGCAACACCACATACGAATGGAAGTTGGATAACTGGGGAACGACTTGGTCAGAAGGGCGCGTCGAGGATTCTGGGTTCAGCACAGATGGCGATTTGTATTATCATTTTCTGACTTCTATTGGTCCATGCTTACCTTTTGTTCGAAAAACAGCTGAGCTTTACCCAGCTCTCAAGTTCGAATTATCATTTGCTGAACCTCATACTGGAATCAGCGGTCAATTGATTTGTGAATCAGGAGAGGTAATTAAGTACACTTGCGAATCTTTGATTGAAGAGCATGTTTCGCCGAGCAAAGAAAAATCCGAGGTAAATAACATTTCCTTGGATGAAATCGGGAGCTTCTTCGCGAATATTTAAGTAGTGTTCAAAATAATTCGGTTAACTACATCAGAAGAAGAACATAATGCCCGACTACCGCAAAAATATCCTTATTATATCGGATGGTTCAGATACTGGGACGGATACAATCTTGAGTCTTCAGAAAGCACTGCGAACTGAGAAGTCAGAACTCGACTTCACTAATATCATGCCTATTTCACCAGAAAACAATAGAAAGTCATGGTTAATGGAGAATTGGGGGACAACTTCGACAGAGGCTTGGGTTGACGAGTGTGAAGTAGAGAAAGATGGGGATTTAGTTTATAAGTTCAGAACACTCGGGGGTCCGTGTATTCTGCTAATCGAAAAGATAAGTGCAATATACGCAAACCTGACTTTTAGTTACTTCTACACCGACAGATTGACCAGAACAAGACGGAATGTTAATTTTATAGTCGGGAAGTCGACCAGCGTACATATGGCGCAACACAGCAGCAAGAACTAAAACTCGCTTAAATGACAGTAGAGAGTATAAAAAGACCGGTGAAAATCGGTTTTTTTCTATTGTTTAACCACGTCTTAATATTCATTGGCAACCATAACAACTCGTTCATCACAAACCAACCCATAAAACCCGCTTTCCCAAAGCTAAAAATTGTTCGAGCCGCAGTTAGCATTTCTTCCTCATTATGTTCTAGCGGTTCCTGCCGCTCGTGTTTCTCAACAAGCTGCTTAAGCTCCTCGAACTCTTTCTGTCATATAACTAATCCGATAATGATGTAAATACCAATAATTATGGGTAGATAATTCGTATGGTCTCCTCCTTTGTAGCCAGAACATTTATATTATTATAACACTAGAATTAAACATGTTTGTCTAAAGCATGTTGCAGCACCATGTTTGAAGTGCCCATCTTTAATGAACTCTTCAAAACCAATGAAAGGTATAAATAAAAGAATAAACTCACGAGTACCAAGGGTACAAACAAGATACCCAATATTAAGATTGGTCTCCTGCATTTAAACGCTGTTTTTGCAAGACTTTAAAACCTTAAAAATAATAAAGAGTACAAAGTGCACCATCCATATGAAGGCTTGTGAAACATGATTAATCAAAAAAATTTATTACCTCCCACAATAAACACACCATCAAAAATTCGGTATCTTTGTACCCTATTAACCGAAAAGCTTAAGCAGCGCCATAAACCGACGGGATACTATGTAATAAGCCCATGGTATCTCATCCTCACGGAAAACCAGAACAGTCAGCAAACCCGCGATAAAATAAGGAGCAATCATTAATACAAAAGGATACCTCATCAACTGAATGCGGTATCCTTGGGGTATATTATATGCTAGGACTATCATTCCAAAACATCTGACCGAATTTCGTAGAATGAAACTTTTTTCCCGTGGCGAGTTGCTTGAAATACGTTCTTCCCAGCTTTCGTTCTACCGAGATAACCTCGCCTATTCCATTCGCTTATTATAGTTTTCACTTCATTAAAACCTTCTTTTCGCAGTATTTCTTCTAGTTTTGTTGTATAAAAGCGGACGTATACCTCTTTCTCGTGAGGCATTGTCTCATCATCATAAGAAAACGTTGATGACTTTGCGAACCATTCCCCATAACAATCATTAGGAACGGGACCATTCATAGTTAGAATGAAGTTTCTTTCATAGCGATTTGCATAATCAAGTGCAACCTCAAATGCTTGTTTTGGTCTATCCACCTCTTCATTTTCCTTTTTGATTGATTCCCAAGCTGTGCTGATAATAGGTTTGTAATCCCAGTCCCAACTAAAACAATCATGAACTAATTTTGCGGTCAATTCAATTAATGCCATATGTTTAGATTGCCGCTTTACGACATCATTTTTCTCCTTGTCAGCATACTGGTCCTCAAGGTTATATAGCATTTCTTTATAGGTGTCGAAAGAAATTGGATTCTTCAACAGGTATTTTACAAATGCTTTCCCAGCAGTTCCATGATATCTCTGTATCGTTCGTTTTATTTTGTTTACTATTTCGGTATTTGTTCCCCCAAATGGGGCATCTGTGATTATTAGCGTACGAGCTGCACTACCTCCGTCATTCGAAAACTGAGTTAGCTTCTTTTCTCCGGTTGATATCGTGATATTTTTCCATGTTGAAGTTTCGGCTAGCCCTACAGTACCATTTTTTGATGTGCCTCTGGCTTTTCCTTTACCGTCGGCAAGTTGGTAAGCTAATCTGGCAACATCTGATTCATTTTTTGCCTGCTTGGTATCGTCCAAAAACAATGGAAGATGGTTCAATGCTGCTGCCATTTGTTCGATACCTACAACGGTCGCATTCCATTTCGAATAGATTCCACCAATATCGCTCGATGGGTTTCCCCATACACTTACTGCCAAACTCTGAGAAATTGATTTACCACTTGAGGTGAGCCCTGCCCATTCAAAGATAAAAGAGTCTGTTTCAAGAGGATTCACCAGAACTGATGCAAATGATACATAGACACCTATCATTACCAAAGGATATTCTTTAACTTCATGGATAAGTTCCTCCCATTTATCCAGCATACCTTTTGACTTCATTGATTGAATTATCTCACTCATACCTGTCTTAATATCATTAAAGGAGATAAAATCAGATTCAATTCCTTTATTATCAATAAACAAATCCGGAAACAAAAAACCATCTGGAAGCCATCCTAATTTAGAGTACATTCGCTTTACAGGTAGAAATCTTTTATTGACAGTCCAAAACTGATACAAATATTCTATATTCTCTTTTATTCTATTGTGATTGATGGGCATGCTCAGTCTATGTAAGTTATTAAGAATTGCATCTTTTTTATCAGTTTTTGTATATGATTTACCGTCTTGGAACCATTGCAAAGTCCATATTTCTTCTGACTCGTCTCCTTCTTTTTTGGGACTTATCTCTTCTCGTCGAGAAATGATGAAATAGATAGTCGCAGCAATTTCTACTAACGATTGTGTCCCTTTTGTAGTAATTACAATTGCTAAAGAGCCATCATCTTGAAGCTTAAACTTAGAAGGAATTATAAATGGTTTTACGTTATACTCTACAATCTCGCCAGTCTTAATCTCCTCTTGCATTGATTTCAAGCCTGTCGTATTTTCTGCTGTTAAAGATGGTTGCATCTCCTCAACATCATATCCGCTTAAAAACCTCTCCAACATCTCATCGGTTACTTTTTCTTGTTCACTCAAACTAGTTACACTCCCTGTTTAATAAAAATTAGAAGTGTCCCCTACTTATCTGTCCAACTACTTAATTTGTTTTTATGCTTATCAGGAAACACATGCTATACCTTGTTGTTGGTCACGCTTTCAGATTTAATAAAATTCTCGATTAAATTTTCGATTATCACCTGTACCGACATTTTTCTGGTAGTCGAGATTCTAAATAATTGTTTTTTTACTTCATTATCCAATCTAACTTGGATTCTTGGCTGATTTGCTCGGTCAAACATTTTTGCTCTCAATTCATCCACGCTCCTCAAATTTCAGAATACGATATGTCAATTTGGCACCATTAACACATCATTAAGATTCACGGAAAATTTTATAAATCCTTTAGTGAAAAGAATAATAATTTTGTTATCGAATTCAATAGACAGTACAGCAAGGACGACGATATTGACAGCAGTTTTCGAGAGCTGATACACGAGTGAGGAGGATTTTACAATACCAGAGAGTTAAAGGTATAATTTGGTTGAAACACGTTTTTAGATGCCAACTTTTTATTCCCTTCAATTCAGTTATCTTTCTTATTAAAGGAGAGTGTATAAATATTGAACCCGATGATTGAAGAAAAATTAAAAGAGATAGATGGAGTTGATTATTTTGAATATACTTTCCAGGCTGCGCGAATGTTCGAGCAGGTTGAATTGATGGCGCAAGAATTAAATGATATAGAGGTTCAGAATTTATCGTCTATTCAGGCGAGGATTCTTAATTTAAATGTCCATAGTCCAATCATTGATGAAGGTTACACTCGACGGTTTGATGTTGAGAACATACTTAATGAAGATGAGATAAAATTCATTGAAAACCGGCTTACAGAAAGCTCTAATTTGTTTTTAAAAAGCAGATATGCTGACTATTTATATGAATTTGGAATCGGCAAGATAAGTATTAATAGGTTTGAAGTTGGTAAGGTTCTTGTTGGAATAATTCTTCAAACAGGCGATATACATTCTCATAGAAAAAATTATATAAATGGGTTAGCGGACTTTGCGAGAGCAGCAAGTATATCCTTACAATTTAACAATAAAGATTTACTCCAATTAACTATAGATGCCATTTTCACTATGCTGGTTGCTTTGAACGGTAATGAATTGAGATGGATATTAGAAATCTCCGAAATCATACGTGAAGTTATTACAAGTCGTATGGCATCGAGTTTAAATGAAGAACAGAGACACAATGTATTTCACAAATTAGAGGAGGCACGGATTCATTATTGGAGTAATCAGGAATACCACCTACATCGTTCATTCTGTGAAGAATTGATTAATTGGACAAAAGCAAATCGTGGGAACGAGGCTAAAATAACTGAATATTTGAAGGAAATTGGAGATTCTTATGAACTTGAAGCAGAGCATCAACAAGGAAGAGAAAACAAAAGTGAGCTTGCAAAAGCACATTTCTACGAAAAAGCATTACAGCATTATATCAATAACGGCTTTACTGAAAAAATAGACAGTATGAAAAAGGAAATAAGAAAAGCATACGAAACGGCAGAATCTAATGGTGAATTTAAACCTGTTTCTGGAAGTATAAAAATTTCTGAACAAGAAATTACTGAAGAGATACAACCGTATCTTGATGTTGAACTACAAGAAGCTGTTTCTATGTTTGCAAGAGAGAGAGGATTTATACCTGATATTGATTCCATTGAAAAGCAAACAGAAAAACAACTTCAGACGTTTTCTCTGAGTAGTTTATTTAGCCAATCTATGGTCACAGATGGTAAAAAAATTTTTCAAGTAACTGATGATAAAGATAGTTTCAATATGACTTTAAATCGAAATTATTTACTTCACATGCAACTAAAGGCTAGCCTCTTAATGGTCCCATTATTTAATGACCTAACTAAGAATGGTTTAACCAGTGTCCATATACTTGAGAAATTAGATAATTGGGGCTACATTAACACCGATAATTTCACAATTATTAAAGTCGGGATTGAACGCTTCTTTGAAAAGGATTATATTAGCTCTTTACACATTCTTGTTCCGCAACTAGAGGCTGTTATTCGGGGGTTCTTTGGGAAGATTGGATATGCTACTACTTCCGTTAAGAAGGGTACTGCACAGCATGAACAAACGTTCAATGAATTTTTGGAACGGGAAGATATTAAGAAAGAAATGCCTAAAGATGTTCATAAATACATACAAATGCTTATGGTTGAACAAACAGGATGTAATTTTAGAAATAAGATTGCGCATGGCTTAATTCAATCATCTGAATGCAATCTTATGACAAGCCTGTTAATTCTTCATTTGTACTTGGTTATGTCCAATTTCGTCCTTGCAGAGGAACCTAGCATTGAATAGTTTTGAAGGTCTAGTTGACATTGGAGAGCCRTCAAAATTTGATGGCTCTTTTCAGTTTATGTTGTGGCTCTCAATAAATAACTTTACTGCCACGCCGCGCAGATGACTTTCTATTCTTACTCCTTTTTCCTTAAGTACCTGTATAATGTTGTTTTACTTATTCCGGTTTCTTCATGTATTTGATTGAAAGTGTATTTGTCCTGCTCGTACATCCAAATGGCGCGTTCCAAAGAAACCCTATTCTTGTCTTCTATTTTGGGGCGACCTCCAATTCTCCCCAGGACACGAGCAGCCGCCAAACCTTCTTCAACCCGCTCTCTTGTTAACATTGCTTCATATTCCGCAAACCCCGCCATTATTGTATAAAACAGCTTACCTTCCTTAGTTCTAGTGTCCACACTATTATTAATACTAATAAAATTTACATTCTTGGTTTTAAAGGTTTCAGCAATTTCGATTAGTTGCTGGGCAGAACGGGAAATTCGGTCGAAGCGCCATACAACTACAGTATCCCCAGCCCGGAGTTTGTCTAACATCCTAGTTAATTCTGGTCTATCTTTTTTTCTTCCCGACATTGTTTCAATAAAGTATTCATTTATAACAATCCCCTTTTCTTTCGCATAGTTTTCGATTGCATTCATCTGCGAATGATGTAACTGCTTATCAGTGCTTATTCGTAAGTATGCGTACGTATGACTCACCATCAAAAAACCTCCTTGCTAGTAATTGTTCCAAAAACAAGTAACCGGGACCTTTTTGGCACATGATGTTTTGACACAATTTTTGGAACTGTTTTATATTTGTAGACAAGCATTATATATCCTTGTAAAAAATATGCCAAAATCATTTGTTTATGGTACAACAAAAAAAGCACCAACAAAGGGTGCTGAGATTCTCATTGTTATTTTTCTTGCATGAGATTGTAAAAACGCATATGCGTGGCCATAGAATTCTTTATGATTTCAAGCTTGTCAACTCCGGCATCATGTATATCGGGATGATAATAAAGTTCGTATTCATTGAATTGCTCCATCCAAAATCCTTCGACATTGTCAATTATTCTTTTGATTTTTTTCTCATCTGAAGAGGTATATTCTAATAACAAAGTAAACAACATAGATTTTGAATTGCTCGGGTTAGATTTGTATGATTCAACCCAGACGTCACTTAATATCATTGATTTGAACTCCTTCTTATAATTGTTGCGGACTTTTTTTAAGAATATCAGCTATTATTGTCTGTGCCTTACTTAGCACTGCTTCCCTATGATTATCTTTTTCTCTTAGCTCAATTATTTGTTGGTTTAATTCAATAACTACATGTTTTAACTCATTGATTTTTATTTCTTGCTGTCTAATTGTCTCATTCCTCTCAGAAATAACCTTTTGTAAGTTATGTATATCTCCAAGGAAATTTTCATCACTAAAACCACCTATATTAATCTCTTCTATATCGTGAACTTCTTTTTTAATTTTCTTATCCCTTGCCTCATCTTTAATTATTTTGTAGTACCTTGTTAGAACACCTTGACTCGAAAGTGATAAATTAAATTCATTCTTTAAATCAATTGCTGTTTTTTCAGCTGCTGTAGAGACATTTACTCCTTTATTTATCTCTTGTTTCATTAACTCGAGCAACCTCTTATTTATATTTTCATTTATTGTATGTTTAGAAAGTTGTGTCTCTAAATTATTTGCAGGATTGTTATTCATCTCTAAAATTTTTATGATTTTGTAATATCTAGATAAAACCCCTCCTGGAGATAGGTCTTGTTTATAATCACTTTTTAAAACTTGCGAAGTCTTATCTGAAGCCTCCGCAACAGTTAGACCGCAATCTAAATATTGCTTTATTAGTTCAAATAAGCGTTTATTGATACTATCG
>NZ_JBFRDK010000226.1:0-10617 GCF_052113545.1 Paenibacillus sp. TAF43_2 | reverse complement strand
GTTAAAGACCAAATAATCGTTGCCTCAGGAGCAGCCAAGCCATCCTTTGCGGATGAGCCAGGCGTGTCCAGCTGGGCTAAAGAAGCTATAGCAGCATTAACAGAAGCGGGCATTATTAAGGGTTATGAGGATGGTTCCATCCGGCCAAAGGAAAAGATTACACGCGCCGAGATTGCATCGATTGTAGCAAACTTCGTCAAATAGCAGGTTTAACGCGAGACATCCCAAAATAAGGGATGTCTTTCGTTTATTTAAATATAAGACAGTATATTTTTTTCTAAAGAACGCCGAATGCGTTTTAGCTTGTTAGACGATAAAAATGATATACTGTTGTGAAAACAATCGATTATTATGGAAAACGATGATATGATTTAGATAACGAAATTTGACGATAATTGTGCGCATGTAGGAGGCTATTTACAGATGGAGTACATTAGTACAAGAGGAAATGTTGGCAAAATAGGGTTTATCGATGCGTTTATGATGGGCTTAGGCAACGATGGAGGACTGCTTGTTCCAAGCGAAATTCCAGTTATTTCAGCTGAAACATTAAAGGAATGGCAGAATCTTAGCTATCAAGAGCTTGTACTTGCTATATTCTCGCATTTTACGAATGATGAGATTCCAGCACAGGATTTGAAAGATATGGTGTACGCGAGCTATGCTACTTTCCGTGACCCGGAAGTAACGCCTGTCCGCAAGCTAAAGGATGATCTTTATTTGCTGGAGCTGTTCCACGGTCCTACCTTTGCTTTTAAAGATATCGCGCTTCAGTTCATGGGCCAGCTTTATACGTATGTTGCAGCGAAGCAAAATAAAAAAATTCATATACTCGGTGCTACTTCCGGCGATACAGGAGCTTCAGCAATCGAGGGCGTTAAAGGCAAGGACGGCATCAAGATTTGTATTCTTCATCCACATGGCAAAGTAAGTAAAGTACAAGAGCTGCAAATGACGACGGTTCAAGACGACAATGTGCTGAATCTATCCGTAGATGGCAACTTTGACGATTGTCAGCGCATGATTAAGGATTTGTTCGCTGACCTTGATTTTAAGGCTAACAATCAGCTTGCGGCGATCAACTCCATCAACTTTGTTCGAATCTTGGCGCAGACGGTTTACTATTTCTATGCCTACTTCCAAGTGGCGAAGCAGACGGATGCGAAGCAGGTCAACTTTAGCGTACCGACAGGCAACTTCGGTGATATTTTTGCAGGTTACCTAGCGAAGCGTATGGGACTTCCTGTAGGCAAGCTCATTCTAGCTACGAATGAGAACAATATTTTGGAGCGCTTTATTCTTGAGGGCGTGTACAAGCCGGGAGACTTCCGCAGCACGTACAGCCCATCGATGGACATTCAAGTAGCCAGCAACTTTGAGCGTTACTTGTATTATGTGCTTGGGGAGGATGCTGCTCAAATTCGCAGTCTGATGGATCAGTTCAAAGCCGAAGGACAAATCGTCATTGCCGGCGATGCGCTGAGCAGAGTGCAAGCCGAGTTTGGCGCGCATGGCGTACAAGGTCAAGAGTGCCTGAACACGATTAAGAAATATGAAGCGGAAAACGGCTACCTGCTTGATCCGCATTCAGCTTGCGGCGTCGCTGCGGCTGACAAATACAGCAATGAACAAGGAATCACAATCTCGCTTGCGACGGCTCATCCAGCTAAGTTCAACGAAGCCATCGAGCTTTGCGGCATCGAGCAGCAATTCCCTGAGCAAATCGCTTCGCTGTTCAGCAAAGAACAGCGTCAGACTCGCGTAGACGGATCGCTTGCAGCGGTCGTTAGCCAATTAGAAGCATTTTATAACGCATAATCATTCATGCTTGGATACGAAAAGGCAGCAGCTAGAGGAGAAATCCTTTCGCTGCTGCCTTTTTTCTATTGGAGCCTATATTTAGGCTCGTTTAAGTATATTTCGGAGCACAGAAGTGATCAGCTTATGATCTTGATCATCCGGCAATCCGGATACAGCAATGGTTCCGATTACCCCGAAGCCTCGAGCGTAGATCGGATACGCTCCGTTATAAGGAGCATAGAGTGAAGGGGATAACGAATAACGCTCGGCAAGCGTTGTACTGGCAGCGCGCAGCTCGATTTCCATACGATAGGAGCTGACTCCGAAACGATTGACGACGCGTGCTTTTCGCATGACCCAGTCATCATTGTCTGCCGAGGTGCCGGGGAAAGCATAGTGAAACAGCTGTTGTTCACCTTTTCGGATATCAATCGTTACCGACTTGTTCTCCGATTTGGCCTGCTCAATGAGCCCAAGTCCGATTTGCAGCGCGGTTTCGTTCGTGAAGGAGTCGAATTGCAGCTCCTCTTCCTCGCGCTTCATTTCATCTAGGAGTTGTACGTGATTCATTATGCCGATCTCCTTTACAGCGATATATTAAGCTCTGAAGCCGTCTTGCTTATGTACTCCCGAGCTTGCTGATACTGCTCATTGGTGGATAGGTGCTCAATAATGAGCGTCGTATCCGGGTGCAGCTTGTTCAGCTCGGTAAGAAAAGTACGATAATCAAGCAAGCCTTGGCCTGGGATGACCTCATCCAAATGAACGGTCAATTGGCCGCGCAGCAAAATATCCTTCGCATGGCAATTCCGAATATAGGGCCCAAGCTTTGCAAAAAAATCACGGATGATCTTGCCATTTTGGTAATAGGCCCGAGGGCTGCTGATGATATTGACGGGATCGAAGTGTACGCCAAAGCCTTTGCGATCGATCGCTTTGATCAAGGCAAGATAGGAGTCAGCCGAATCTGGGAATACCCACGGCATCATTTCCAAGGCAAATACGGTTCTCTCCGGTTTAACCGCATCGATAATTTCACGCGTCGTCTCTACAATGAGCTCAAAGGTTTCATCGCTGAAATTTTCGGGATCGGGTCCGTCCCATTGTTCGCCGCGTGAGCCGGCAATGTTTACGCAGCACTGCGCAGCCATTCGTTCTGCAAGTTCCAGACGCTGCGTGCAGTATGCAATCGCTTTGCGCCTTATTTCCTCATTTCGGCTAATAGGGTTGCTCCATGCGCCGACCTCGGAAATTAGAATATCATGTTTTGCTGCTGCGGCTAAGTAATCATCCAGCTCGCTAATATCTTCATTGCCGTCTATGGGGCAGGTTGTTGCGCGGAAGCCCGCTTGTATAAGTGCATTTGACCAACTTTCAGGATTTTTATTTTCTAGAAAAACCTGACCTCCAAGCCTCATCGAAACCCCGTCCTTTGTTCGAATATGTTCTCGCTAGCAGGAATAACTTATGTTGAGCAAAGTATAACATAAACGCGTGTTTATACAAGATCAATCTTTTTGATGAGGATGAGTACATTGAAAAAATAAAATTTTGTTGCTGCAAAGGGATTGACAGCCAATTTATGAAATGTATATGATAATGGCATAAACGCGCGTTCATGAAAGAGGCTAGCAACAATTGAAAAAGGCAGACATAAATAGTGTAGAGGTCGCCCGCTTGGCTGGCGTATCCCGCAGCACGGTCAGCAGAGTTATTAATAACTACTCCAACGTTCCAACACAGACGCGTGAGAAAGTTATGAAGGTGATCCAGCAGTATAATTATTTTCCTAATGTATCGGCTCAAGTGCTAGCTGGGAAACGAGCACGAACAATTGGCTTGTTTCTGATAGCTCCCGGCCATGTATCTAGTGATATTCTCACGAACATGCTCATCGTAAGTGTAATTGAGGATGCCTCAGCTTATGGATATTATGTTCTGACACATATCATCCGAGATACAAACGATACCGAGACAATGAAGAACGTAAAGGAGATTTTTTTCCAGCGCCGGATTGACGGAGGTATCTTTATTGGTGCCGCTACTCATGAGCCTATTATAGAGGAGCTTATTGAGGAGGGTTTCATTGTCGGCGTTGTGGATCAGGAGCAGCCAGAGCATCCAAAGTCCAACCGAATCGTTTCAAATTTCAACAATGATTCCGGCATGAAGCAGGCGGTCGCCTATCTAGTTGGACTTGGTCATACGAAAATAGGTGTCATTAACGGGGATATGAAGCGGCTATCTGGTCCTACGAAATACGAAGGCTTCGTGAACGCGATGCAATTATGCGGCTTGCAGGTCAATCTGGACTGGGTAATACAGGGCAGCTTTCATGAAGAAAGCGGATATGAAGCGATTCATAATTTTCTTAATACGAAGAGCGAGCTGCCTACAGCTATTATTGCGGCTAATGATAGTGTAGCATTCGGGGCGATTAGAGCTTTAAAGGAACAGGGATTGCAGGTGCCTGCAGATATGTCGATGATCGGCTTTGATGATCATGCACTTAGCGAGAAACATCATCCGGCTTTAACAACAATCCGAATTGATTTTAGCGGCATGCTGGGGCAATTGACCTCTATGCTCATCGACAGAATTGAGCAGCCGGAAGCGTCAGTCAAACAAATTACACTGGATTGCAGTTTAGTCGTTCGGGATTCATGCCGCAGGTTGTAAATTTTTTTCTTAATTAATAAACGCGTGTTAAATGTTTTTGTGAGCAACTTCGAGGAAGACATTTTTTTAAACCGCAATAAACACGCGTTCACATTGGAAGGGGTGATTAAGGTGTAATCGAAATAAGGTTTCCAACTTGACGATGGATACGAAGCAGACTGAACTGACTATTACTTTTTATCAAGGGGGTATTTACGGTGAAAAAAGGAATGACGGTATTAGTTAGTAGTATAATTTCCACGATGTTATTAATTACGGCCTGCTCAGGCGGATCAGGCTCCGCGCCAAAGCCGAGCAATGATGCAGGAACAAAAGGAAATGAAGGGGCTGCCGCAGCTGGAGGAGACATTAATTATTGGTATCCTTGGGGCGGCGACTCGGAGAAATGGGACAAATGGCGAATGGAAGAGTTCGAGACGAAAAATCCAACCTATAAGATTAATGCCACCTATGTTCCACCGGATGGCGGCCTTTCAAATGGCAAGCTGGTATCCGTCATATCTGGAAAAAATCCGCCGGACGTCGTTATTAGTTCCGATTATGCAAGCGCTTACTCACTCGCAGCGCAAGGTGCTCTTGAGCCAATGGATGATTATCTTTCCGCTATGGGCTTCAACGAATCGGACGTTCTGCCCTCATTCTTGCCATTAATGAAGCGGGATGACAAAACATATTTATACCCGCAGGATTCCAACGTTAACTTGCTCTATTACAATGTAGCCATGTTCAGAGAAGCAGGACTTGATCCAGATAATCCGCCGAGAACAATCGAAGAGCTTGATGCTGCGGCTGAGAAGCTGACGGTGTTAAACGGCAAAAACGTTGAACGACTAGGTTTTATTCCATGGATCGACGCCGGTGATGACGCGTTTCTGTGGGGCTGGGTTTTCGGAGCGAATTTCATTGATGATAAAACAGGAGATGTTAAGCTCAATGATGATCACTTAAGCGATATGTACAACTGGATGAACAAGTATGCGCAGAAATACAATCCAGAGAAAATCAAATCATTTACGTCGGGCTTTGGCGGCGCATTTTCCCCGGATCACCCATTCTTCACGGGTAAAGTGGCGATGACTGTCAACGGCAACTGGTTCGCGAATGCGCTCAGCATTTATGCGCCAGACCAAGAGTATCGCGTAGCGGCAATACCATTTCCGGCAAATGGCCGCGAGAAAGCAACAACGTTCGGAACGAATGTATTCATGATTCCTAAGGGCGCGAAAAACCCTGAGAATGCGATGAAATTCATTTTGTTTGGAGGTCAGCCTGAAATTCTTGCTGACAATATTAACACTTGGCGCTCCATCTCCATCTACAATGCGCCAAGCGATGCGATTAAGTGGGATAAGGAAAATGATGCAGTCTACAAAGTCGTTCGCGAAGTCGCAGCGTCACCAAATTCCGGACATCCGGCATTAACGCCAGTTGCCAAGGAAATGTCCAATGAGCTAAAGCTGCTGCGCGATAATGTCATCTATAACAATAAAAATCCGAAGCCGCTGCTTGAAGAAGTAGAGAAGAAGCTGCAAAAGGAAGTAGACAAAAAGAAATAATGAAATAGAAATAGTGAAATACAGAAGACCCGCTCTCGGATGAAGCTGAGCATGCACCGCTTCCGGGAGCAGGAGCTTCTAAGGCAATAACAGGTAGGAAGTAAATACTTGCAAGGTGGTGAATAAACTTGAGAACTACTGCTACAGACCTTAAGGGAAAAYCGATTGTACCTGCCAAGCACAAATCCAAAAAAGGAATGGAGCGTTTGGAGCTTGCTGCCGTTTACCTTGTTTTGGGCTTGATCACGATTGCATTTGTTCTGCCTTTTCTATGGCTGCTGTCCGGTTCACTCAAGAGCAGCACGGAATTGTTTGCAAATCCGCCGGTTTGGATTCCTAGCAAGCCGCAATGGTCCAACTTTTCAACAGCTTTTGGCGAGTTTCCGTTTTTCCTGTATTTACGAAATACGCTCACCATTGCCGGCTTTGGCATCGTCGGAGCAGTTATATCGAATACGTTGATTGCCTACGGCTTCTCCCGCGTGGAATGGAAGGGGAGAGACGGTGTATTCGTTTTAGTCCTTGCGACAATGATGCTGCCGTTTCAAGTGACGATGATTCCACTATTTCTTATGTTTCAAAAGCTCGGTTGGATCGGAACGTTCCTCCCGCTTATTGTTCCTGTATTTTTTGGAAACCCGTTTTTTATCTTCTTATTGCGTCAATTTCTAATGGGCATTCCGAAGGAGCTTTCGCAATCCGCTAAGGTCGACGGGGCAAGTGAGTTTCGGATTTATTGGCAAATGATTCTTCCTTTATCGCTGCCTGTAATTACAACAGTCATGATCTTCTCCTTCACACACGCTTGGGGTGATTTCATTGGCCCTCTCGTATTTTTGAGTGATAACAAGCTTTATACGCTTTCACTCGGTATCCAGCAGATCATGTCCGTTAATGATCCACGTTGGCCGCTTCTAATGGCAATTGGCATCAGCATGACACTGCCGGTGCTCGTTATCTTCTTTGTTCTCCAGAAGTATTTCATTCAAGGGATCGCCTTCTCGGGGATCAAAGGTTAGGAGTGTATGAAGATGAATATGATGAGAAAAGATTTGGTCAACGGTTTGCTCTTTATTTCACCTTGGATTGTTGGATTCTTGTTTTTCACTGCTTACCCGTTAATCAGCTCGTTCTATTATTCATTAACCGACTACGATATCATCAATCCGCCTGTCTTTGTTGGTCTGGAGAACTATAAGACGCTTTTTACCGGTGATGATATGTTTTATACCGTGCTTAAGAATACCTTGTATATGGTGTTTATAGGTCTCACTGTCATAACGGCATGTACCGTATTTATATCGATTCTTCTTAATAATAAGAAGGTTAAAGGCATGGCCTTTTTCCGGGTGATCTTTTTCCTGCCAACGCTCGTTCCGTTTGTTATCCTGTCGATTCTTTGGGTGTGGGTGCTGCAGCCGGATTCTGGTGTGGTAAATACAGTACTTGGCTGGATTGGCATTGATGGTCCCGGGTGGTTTGCCAGTCCAAGCTGGTCGAAGCCTGCTTTTATCCTTATGGGACTATGGGGTGCTGGCGGATCGATCATTATTTATCTTGCCGGACTACAAGGCATTCCAGAATCGCTATATGAAGCGGCATCAATCGATGGCGCAAATTCGATGCAAAAGATGTTTTCTATTACATTGCCTATGCTCAGGCCAGTCATTCTCTTTAATGTCATTACCGGCATTATCGGCACCTTTCAATCGTTTGCGGAATCTTTCATTATTACGCAGGGCGGGCCGAATGGCTCAACGATGTTCTATTCCCTTTACCTTTATCAGAACGCCTTCCAGTATGCGAAAATGGGATACGCTTCGGCTATGGCATGGGTTCTGCTTGTTATAGCTCTAGTCTTTACGCTGGTTCTATTCAAGGTTAGCAACCGCTGGGGGAGCAATGACTAATAGTTTAATAGAGTGAGTTGCTAGATGACGATTAAATAACTAATTTTTCGGAAAAGGATGTGCGCATGTGAATCATATTCAGAATTCCAACCTAACCAAAATAGGGCTCGTTGTAGATAACATTGAAGAGGYAGTCAACTATTATTGCCGTTTATTCAACCTGCCGCTGCCAGAAATTCAAGAGCCGAAGCTAGAGGAGCCAAGCACAGAGCATACGGATGACAATTATACGTGGTACCGCGGCGAATATCGTGACACGCGGACAAAATTTGCAAATTTGCAGCTGGGTCCGGAGTATGGCTCCGGACGTTATTCCTATTTTGACTCGGAGAACATGCTGGGCGTAACTTTGGGGCTTCAGGAGCTTGGTCCAAAACAAAATTAAGCGAAGCATATCGCACAAGCGGAGTCTTAAAAAATAGATTTTGAGGAGGATTCATATGATAAAAGGTATTGCTCACAATGCGATTCGTGTCACAGACATGGAAAAGTCTTTGCACTTTTACTGCGACATTGCTGGATTGACCAAAGCGTTTGAAATTCATGATGACGATAATAAGCCATGGATTGTTTATTTGAAGGTGTCGGACGGACAATTTTTGGAATTGTTTTATGACGGGGTAAAGGTGCCGGAAAACCGCTATGCGCCGAACTTAATTGGATATCACCACTTCTGCTTCGAAACCGATAATATCGAGGAGCTTGCGAAGCGCTTCTATGAGCATGGACTAATGAATGACGACAAGCCTGGACATGGCAAGGATTTAAATCATAACTGCTGGATACATGACCCCGACGGAAATGCGGTTGAGTTTGTGCAGATTCATCCCGATTCCCCACATGCCAAAAGCAGTGCAAAAAAGGAGGCATAACAATGTTAAAAGGTAACGCGCATATCGCATTTGTTGTATCGGATATGGACAAATCGCTTCATTTCTATAGTGGGGTACTGGGCTTCGAGCAAGCTTTCAAGCTGGACGATGATGAAGGCAAGCCATGGATTAATTATTTGAAGGTGGCCGATGGCCAATTTATTGAATTGTTTTATGGCGGCACGCGTGAATATATCAGCAATCCAAAAAATGCGGGCTCGACACATATTTGCTTCGAGGTCGATGATATTTATGAAATCGCTAACCATTTGAAAAAACATGGCATTGAGCTGGACAGTGAGCCCAAACAAGGCAAAGACCTCAACCTGCAATGCTGGGCGAAGGACCCTGACGGCTTCCCTATCGAATTTATGCAGCTTGATCCGCGCTCGCCGCAAAGTAGAAGCTAAATGATGAAGAAGACAGCTAGAATTGGCATGATTGGTTATAAGTTTATGGGGAAAGCGCATAGCCACGCCTATCGCGACCTGCCATTCTACTTCGATACGCCGGTAGAGCCTGTGCTGCAGGCAATCGCAGGACGGAATGAAGCGGAAGTCAGCGCGGCGGCCCATAAGATGGGGTGGATCTCCTGGGAGACAGATTGGAGAAAGCTGCTAGAACGACAAGATATTGATGTCATTGACATCGGAGCCCCTAATCATCTTCATGCTGAGATCGCAATCGCTGCGGCAGAAGCGGGCAAGCATGTCATTTGCGAGAAGCCGCTCGCGGTCAGTGCAAGCCAAGCAGCGAAGATGCTGCAGGCGGTAAAAAAAGCGGGCGTTATGCATATGATTTGCCATAATTATCGTTTTGCGCCTGCGATACAGCTAGCTAAGAAGCTGATCGATGAGGGCAGGCTAGGGAAAATCTATCATTTTCGAGGCGAGTATTTGCAGGATTGGCTGGCAGATCCGAATATTCCGATAGGGTGGCGTCTCCGCAAGGAGCAAAGCGGGTCAGGAGCGCACGGTGACCTGATGTCGCATGTAGTTGACCTCTCGAGATTCCTAATCGGTGAAATTTCCGAAGTAACAGGCTTGCTTCATACCTTTGTGAAAGAGCGGCCTGTGGAGGGCAAGATGGGGGAAAGAGGCTGTGTTGATGTTGATGATGCTTCCTCTTTCCTAGCTAAATTTGCAAATGGCGCGGTCGGTGTCTTCGAAGCGAGCAGATTTGCCAAGGGCAACCGCAATGGACATCGATTTGAAATAAACGGGTCAAAAGGGTCGATACGATGGGATATGGAGCATATGAATCTTCTTGAATTGTATCTGGAGGAAGATCCAGAAGGCATTCAGGGCTTTCGCACAATTCATTGTACAGAGCAGGTACACCCTTTCGCCGGAAGCTATTGGCCGGCTGGTCATATTATCGGCTACGAGCATACCTTTATTAATATGATGGCGACGTTCATGGAAGGGCTGCACAGCGGCATTAATCCTGTTCCGAATTTCGAGGACGGCTATAGAAATCAGCTCGTTATTGAAGCTGTTGAGCGTTCTGCCGAGTCGAGACAGTGGATGGATGTACCTGCAATTAGCGACTCTTTGTTGTTTTCGTAGCTTCATATAACAAAAATGAATAGTCGGTTGACGTGTTAGGCTGTAGTGAAGAAGGATTATTCTTCTTGCTGCAGCCTATTTTTGATTATACTTATGTTATAATCGCCATATTAAATAAGGTGCTGAATCCTATTTCGGGAATATGTACCACTAGAAATATGTAATTGGGTGAGGGATAACCTGTGAATGACTTCAACAAATTCAATCGCGAGAAATGGAGCAAGATAAGAAC
>NZ_JBFRDK010000225.1:0-9610 GCF_052113545.1 Paenibacillus sp. TAF43_2 | reverse complement strand
TTTTATGTCCCGTGTACATTTCCTCTACATGTCCGTTCAACTGCCCAAGCTCCGCTTGCTGGGATTTGAAATACCCTTGAGACCTTGAAGCTACTGCCTTAATCACAAAAAAGCTAAGCGGCAGCGTAAGCAGCAAAATAACAGTCAATAGCGGACTAATCGTCAGCATCATAATAATAACGCCGATCAAAGTCACTATTGAAGTAATGAGCTGAGTCAAGCTTTGCTGAAGCGTATTGCTAATGTTATCCACATCATTGACGGTTCGGCTCAAAATCTCTCCGTGTGTTCTGGAATCAAAAAATGAAAGCGGCAGTCGAGCCAGCTTCTTGTTCACCTCGTTGCGCAGTTGGTAAACCGTTTTTTGAGCAACACCTGCCATGACATATTGCTGCACATAAGCAAACAATGAGCTGAGCAGGTACAGTCCAAGCAGAACGAGGACAATGCGCATAATGGCATCAAAATTAACACCGCTGCCCGTAATGCCTTCGTATATTTCAGTAGTCGCATTCCCCATCAGCTTAGGACTGACAATAGAGAATATGGTACTTAGAACGGCCATTATAACGACTACAATGAGCTTCATCCGTTGCGGCCTTAAGTAAGCGAGCAATCTGCGAAGCGTACCTTTAAAATCCTTCGCCTTTTGCACCGGCATGCCCATCCCGCCCATTGGACCTCTGCCAGGGGGACCAAATCTCGGACCGCCGCCCATGCCAGAGGGCTTCTTATCATACCGATGATCACTCATGCGATCTCCTCCTCTGACAGCTGCGACGACACAATTTCACGATACACGCTGCTTGTTTCCATTAACTCCGCATGATTGCCAATGCCCGCAATCGCGCCTTCATCAAGTACGATGATTTTATCCGCTTGAATGACGGTGCTCACGCGCTGTGCAACGATCAGAACGGCGGCATGCTGTGTTTCTTCCTTCAAGGCCGCTCGCAGCTGAGAGTCTGTTTTGAAATCGAGTGCAGAGAAGCTATCGTCAAAAATATAAATACTCGGCTTCCTGACGAGCGCTCTCGCAATCGACAGACGCTGTTTCTGACCGCCTGATACGTTCGTGCCGCCCTGTGCAATGATGGAATCATAACCTTCCGGCATTTCCGCGATAAAAGAAGCAGCTTGCGCAACGGCTGCCGCATGCTTAACCTCATCGTCAGTCGCATTTTCTTTGCCGTACCTAATATTGTCGCTGATCGTTCCAGTAAACAACACCGCTTGCTGAGGAACGTAGCCAATCTTCGCCCGCAAGCTCTGCTGCGATAGGAGACGCACATCATCGCCATCGATAAGCACACTGCCAGCTTCAATATCATAGAAACGGGGAATCAGATTGACGAGCGTCGACTTCCCAGAACCCGTACCTCCGATAATCGCCGTGGTTTCCCCTGATTTCGCGATAAACGATATTTCTGATAATGCAGGCTTCTCCGCCCCTGGATAGCTGAATGTAACATTGCGGAATTCGACTTCTCCGCCTCTTTCCCTTTGCACACCATTCTCAGCATCATGCGCGTCTTGAATATCCGGCTGCATTTCCAGCACTTGATTAATCCGAACGGCAGATACCGAAGCGCGAGGCACCATAATAAACATCATCGCCACCATGATGAGCGAGAAAAGAATTTGCATTGCATATTGAAGAAAAGCCATTAAATCTCCAATTTGCATGTCGTTATTGTTGATCCGAATACTGCCGAACCACAAAATAGCTACGCTGGACAAGTTGAGAATAAGCATCATAATCGGCATCATAAATGCCATAACCTTGTTTACTTTAATCGCGGTATCCGTCAGATCTTTATTCGCCCGCTCGAATCGCTGCTGCTCAAATGTCGTCCGATTGAAGGAGCGAATAACGCGTATGCCCGTCAAGCCTTCGCGCAGCACCAAATTGAGCTTATCGATTTTGATTTGCATCGCTTTGAAGAGAACGACGCCTTTGGAGCCAATAAAAATAATCGTTCCGGCAAGTATCGGAACGACAACGACGAACACAAGCGACAAAGTCGCATCCTTGGAGACAGCCATAATAATACCGCCGATACACATCATTGGCGCCATAACCATCATACGGAGCATCATAATTAGCACTTGCTGCACCTGCGTGACATCATTTGTTGTGCGCGTGATAAGCGAGGCCGTTCCGATTTTGTCAAACTCTTGCAAAGAAAAATTTTCGACATGGGCAAACAGCTTGCTCCGCGTTCGCTTCCCAAAGCCTGCTGCAATGGTTGAAGAATAGTAGCTGGCAGCAATCGAGAACACAACGCCAGCTGCTGTAATGAGCAGCATTAGTCCACCCAGCTTTACAATGTAACCCGTGTCGCCTTTTAGAATACCGATATTTACAATGTCCGCCATCAACGTAGGCAGATAAAGCTCTGACAGCGATTGCAAAAATACGAGCAAGAACACGAAAGCGATCATTAGCCAATACGTTTTCAATTCACGAAATAGTTTTAACAGGCAATATCATCTCCGCTCAGTATTTCATTATGTACGTATTCATATTACCATAGTAAAATCACGAAATTCAAAATCAGCCAACCTGCTTCTCCCAAACCAAACAACCCTTATAAATACAAAAGGAACCATCGCTGTAATTCGCGTGATTCCTTCGGTGTTTCTTATTCAGCTTCGCCTGCTTCTCCTGCAAAGTAGGTGTACGTTTGATCGTTGGATTGACGCCCAGCCAGCTGCCCCGCAGTGCATCCGGTGTCATGCGCCCTTGCTGCGCCAGCTTCTGCCTTGCTTTTCTCGCCTTGCTAATAGACATTAGTAATGCCTCCCAAAAAAAGTATTATAAAGCAGCACCACCGAGCAAGCATACATTTAGCTTCCTGCGGCTCGCTTCCTCCTATTATACGATGAAAACGTCCTTTGCGAAAGACGCTAACGTGCGTGCAATAATTCAAACTCCTTGCGCAGCATCGTAAATACAAGCAGCTCAATAAAGTTTCCATCCTCAAACTCAAATTCCCTTGGCTGACTATCCTGTTTGAAACCGAGCTTACAGAGCAGGTTGATCGATGCCGTGTTTGACGGATCTACCTTTGCCTCGATGCAATGGAGCTTCATGCTGTTGAAGCCAAAAGCGATAATGGGAGCCGCTACCTCACTCATAATCCCTTTCCGCCAGTAGCTTGGAGATAGATCATAACCTAAATCCGTACGCGCATGCTCCTTCAAATAATGTAAAAACCCACAGGTGCCGATTACTTTACCCGAGCTCTTCTCTTCAATTATCCATCTGATGCCTATTTGTAGAGCATAAATCTCCAAATGCCAATTTATTTCCTGCCATGCCTCGTCTTCTGCCGAGAAAGGCAGCAGCGGTGTATATTTGACAACATCATCATTGGAATAAAGCTCAAACAATTCATGCACATCCCGCTGCTCTGTTTTTCGCAAAATAAAACGATCCGTCTCTATTCGCGGAAACGTCTGAAATGAGAATGACGCACCCATCTATTCAACCCCTTTTCCCATCATACAAACACGTAAAATACATAATCTTTCCCTTGCATCATAAGCTTGTAAAATGACCCTTGCATGTGAACTTGCCATATAATCACGTTTGCGGGAGGAAAATAATGCATGTTAAATCCAAATGAGCACAGCCGCGAAGAAGCACGCTTCTTCACATCGACTGATCCGAGGATAGATACGCTTATCTATCCTTTGCCTGAAACCTGGTGGAGCCGTCCCTACGAGTATGAATGGTGCCGAACGCTCATTTCACCAAATGATATCGTACTGGATGCAGCCTGCGGCATTTCGCACCCATTAAAATTTTATTTGGGCGGCGTTTGCAAGGAGGTGCATGCTTGCGATTTCGATGCGCGCATTAGCTCGTGGGAGGCTATTTCTCAGGAAATTATTCAGGACGTAGGACAGCCAGCTCTCCAGTTAATAACCAACCACCAAGGCTGGTCCAAGGTTCAATATGCTCAGGCAAGTATAACTGACCTGCCTTATGAGGATAATTATTTTGACATCATCTTCTGTATTTCTGTGCTTGAGCATCTAAGACATGTAGATCAGGACCTCAGCTTAAAAGAATTCGCAAGAACAGTGAAACCAGGAGGCCGGATCGCGCTAACCTTCGATTATCCGACCGTTGACTTGCAGCAGCTCAAACGCGCCGCCGAATCCGCAGGACTCACATATGGCGGCGAATTTGAGGCGACGCCCAGCTCTACTGCAATTAGCTCAAATATGTGGGGAACGTTATATTGCTTTAGAGTACTGTTAAACAAACCAGTATGATTTTCTATTTAGGATGAATGGCGTATGGAGCAGAGCAGCCTTAACCGAACAACTAATCCTCTCGTCCGCTTAATGGCTTATTGTCGTAAACCGTTGTTCGGTTTCTGCCTGCTTCCTTCGAGCGATAAAGCGCTTGATCCGCCATTTCAATTATTTCCTTCGCATCCTTCGCCTTCCCACTCGACATTGAGATGCCGATTGAAACGTAGATTGGACTGCCAGTCGGACTCACGCCAGCAGCGATTCCTTCTCTAAGCCGCTCCGCAATATTGGTTGCCGTAGGAATGCTTCCTAGCTTAACAAGTATGCCAAACTCTTCACCGCCGTAGCGGAAGCTAAGATCGTGACTTCTGGAAAATGCTTTTATTTGCGCAGCTGTATAGATTAATACTTCATCTCCTATAAGATGCCCGTGCTGATCGTTAATTTTTTTGAAATGGTCAACATCCAGCAGTATAAGCGCAAACGGTATATCCTCGGCAATCCACTCCTGAATGGTCAAATCAAATGTTTTCCTATTCGCAAGTCCCGTAAGCCCATCCAATCGGATTTCCTTGTTCAGTAAATTAAAATGGTTATTTATACTTTGATTAAGCTGTCTCACTTCATAGATGTAAGAATTTGTTTTGGGCATTTTGGAACGTATCGCCTTTGTTGATAAAATCGCTTCCTCTGAGAAAGCAGCTAGTTCAAACAGAGGCTTCGATATTAAATGGGAAACATACCACGCAAGCAGCAGGATTACGATAAATAACGGGAGAAATTGCAGCAGTATACTCCATATCAATTCATTTAACGGCTTATCAATAATTGATGCAGGCGTTTGTGCAACGATGGCCCAACCGGTTATCGACTCGTTCGCATAACCCGCAAAATAACGATTCTGCTTTGAATTAACGATCTCCTGCGATCCGCTATGGCCAGCTAATGCCTTATTAATAACCTCATTTGAGGCAATTTTTTCATTAATTCGCTGTTGGTCCGGATGGAAAATAAGGCGGCCTTGCTTATCTGCTACGTAGACGTAAGAGCCGTTTCCGTAAAAATGTTCGTTGAGCAATTTGCTAAGCGCGTTGCTCTCGCTCAAATAAATGGTTCCAGCTACAAAACCTTCATATTCGCCTTGTTCATTAAATATGGGTGAAGAAATTAGCATAAGAAGCTGGTTTGTTGTTGACCCCACATAAGGCTCTGAAATAAGCGGTCTTTTCTGTTCAACCGCTTGCTTCGATGCGTAAGAGTTCAGCACTGCCCCTGCCTTGACTCCTCCGCTTGACAAACTAGATAACATCACTTTACGATTGGAATCCACAATGATAATCGCATTAAAATATTGCTCATTCGCATCGTACCAGCTATCCAATTCCTTTTGCGATATATTTTGTATGCCTGCTCTTGCAGCTATGGCATCAACATTGTTGCTAATAATATCCAATAATTCTTTCGTATTAGAGGACAGTTTTTGCGCATATTGATAATTGCTTTCCAAATAACCCGACGTTAGTGAAGTCTTATTTGTCGTCCATGCAAAATAACCGCCGATGATGGCGGTTAAGATAACAGAGCCGATTACGAACAGCCCCAAGACGAATCGAAGTTTTAAGCCTTTGCGTGTACCCACAGTTGTTCCTTCTCTCGTTGCCAAAGTACAGCCTTATTTTAGCGTATATGGGCGAGAAAAGAAATAGTCCTTACTTTCGTCTATACAGAAGCCGGTTGAATAACGGCCGTTAACAGGCCTGGAAACCGAGCATCCAAATCCTCTGTGCGCAGAGTCAAAAAATGCTGGGTGCCTTGCTTTCTAACATTCACTACACCAGCTTCACGCAATGTACGAAAATGATGCGTCATTGTAGACTTTACGACAGGAAGATCAAAGTGGCCGCAGGACTGCTCGCCATGCTTAACAATAGCGACAACAATGCTAAGCCGAATAGGATCACTTAATGCATATAAAACAGAAGTAAGCTCAATATCCTCACGATTGGGATGGAATAATATTTTCAAAGGCATACGCACCTCTCTCATTAAGTACTTATTGCATTATACCATAGCTCATGCTATATTTTCATTGTACGATAATATTCGTATAATGAAAATAGATAAAGAGACAACTTTGGAGGTTCTATATGAGAAACAGTGCCGCTGTTACTGCCCCACCCTTATTCACCGAGGAGCGGCCTGCCTTTAGAGACGGTCTCGTTATCCCGCTGCTAGGTTTAACCGTAATTATTGTGATCATGAATACGATGATGTTTAATCTGGCCTTGCCTCAAGTCACGGCTCAGTTTATGCTATCCCCATCGGCAGCTTCATGGATCATAACGGGTTATTCTATTATATTTGCCATTTCATCGATTACCTACAGCAGACTCTCTGACTTTGTTCCGATTCGTCTGCTGCTCACGATTGGCTTAATCGCCATGGGCGGCGCATCAGTGCTTGGTTATTTTAGTCATCATTATGTACTGCTGCTTGTCGCGCGCCTTATTCAAGCTTGCGGAGCGGGCTCCGTCCTTAGTTTAACCATCGTGCTCATTACACGATTCATTCCACTTGCTCGCCGGGGCAAATCCATGGCACTTATTACTTCGGCTGCATCACTCGGCCTTGGTTTAGGCCCCGTCATCGGCGGTGCTATAACACAATATTTAGGCTGGAACGATCTGTTTATCGTTACTGGAATCTCACTTTTACTCATTCCTGTGTTTTATCGACTGCTGCCGGTTGAAGCAACGAACAAGGGGTCCTTCGATATCCTCGGTGCCGCGCTTGTCGGAATTGGCTCCACAGGTGTTCTGCTCTATATTACGAACCATTTTTTAATTGCTCTTATTGGCGGAATACTTGCACTAATCTTATTTTGGATACGGATTAATCGTGCAGTAAATCCTTTTGTTCAACCTACTCTGTTCCGCAATAAAAGGTATATTCGTCTGATTACACTTGGTGTTGTATCTTACATTAACAATTTTTCCACACTATTTTTGCTGCCTCAGGTGCTTATTCACCTGTTCAAGCTGACACCAGGTCAAGCAGGTCTCATTATTTTTCCGGGAGCCATTGTAGCTATGCTTTCCTCCAATCGCATTGGAAAAATCATTGATCAACACGGCAACAGCTTGCTGCTTCGGCTATCTCCTTGCTTTCTCTTGCTCGCTGCTGTCTCTTTCGCCTTGTTCGCGGATCAATCCATCTACGTTGTCATGGCAATTTATATCGTGATGAGCGTTAGTTTCTCCGCGTTAAACTCGGGCGTTTCCAACGAGCTGTCAAGAATTTTACCAAGTGAGCATGTAGGTGCTGGAATGGGCTTATTCCAGCTGTCGCAATTCATTAGCGGTGCTTTCAGCGTAGCGATTAGCGGTATCGTTCTCGCGGCACAAAGCAGTATTCCGCTTGGCCGCGCATTTTCAAATATATTTTGGGGAATGGGTGTCATTGCCGCCTTCGCCATTGCAGCATCGTGGCTGTACTATTTCTCTTCAAAGCAGCAGCTCGATGAGTCAAATTGACGTTAAGCTAAACGATATGCTTTAACGCCTCTTTCTTGCTAAGCGGCGAGAGCGGCGTTTCTTCTACAAACCGATGCACACAGGCTGCATCGGTTTTTGCATATTCTCTAAGCGCCCAGCCGATCGCTTTGCGAATGAAAAACTCGCTTTCGTCCTTCGTGCGGCGTATGTAGTCAAATAACCGATCTGTATCCGTATCATGCTTGTACCTAAGCTGAAACAACAAAGCAGTTCTCCGGAGCCACATCTGATCTGAATCGATCCAGCGCTCCGTATACTCCGCTGTTAATTCCGGATATTTCGAGAGCTGACTGCCGACTAATCCATAGGCTGAGCCGTCTCCGGATTGGCGTGCTCCCTGAACTTTGCTTCCAAAGCATGCGCAATTGCAGTCATCAAATACCAGCTCCTTTTCTTGAACGATAACACAAAGCAGCCCTAACCATCAATGATGGTCAGGACTGCTTCATCGTAACTATTTTGCCAAATAATCTTATTAAGCCGCTTCGTTATGCAAATATCTAAAGAATGGCTTATCTACCCAGAATTGAGTAGGCGTAATGATGACATTAGGATCAATGGCTTTAAATCCTGCAACGACCTTCGCAGAATCCTCATTAAGCGAGAACGGGTTAACAGTATAAGGGCTGTCTGGATCTGTAATAAAGTTGTTCGTAATAATTTCATAATCCTTCAGTGCAGTTTGTGAGTAGTAGAGCGGCTGCCACCATGATGCAACGATAAGTCCTGCTTGATCCTCTTCATCTTTCTTCGCATAAGCTAGAACAACATCTTGGAAAGCTGCTTTATCTGCCGCAGTTGCAAATTCAAATTCAAGGTCATACTCTTTGGAATACGAAATATAGTTGCCATTTGAAATTTTAACTACGTTTGGACCAGGGTTGCCCCATTCTGCTAGAAAAATAAATGCGGATGTTTTTGGCTCGAATTGCACTTTCGCATTTAGGCCTTCACTGCGAAGCAAACCAATAAGCTGAATCGCGTGATTAAAATCGGAATGACCGTAAATTAGAGACAAAGAATCGATGAAGTTAGCATTGAAACGGGAGTCCTTGATGTTGTAGCCTGTGATCAAGCTTTGCTCCAAAGCAGTATTTACCAGCTTTTGCAGCTTAGGCGCATCGATAATATCAGAAGTTTCGTAAGCGCTGCTTAGCTTTTGGAAAATATCGTTGTCGTTAACATAACCGATATACTTTTTGTAAAGACCTTTTGTAATAAGCACTTTACCAAGCAGCGTGTGGATCAATTGATCGCTTGCTGCATTTTTTGGTTTGAAGCCTGTGTAAAATTCAGCTGGCAGCAATCCTGTATCTACTGCTGCTGCAACTTCTTGCGCACCTTTTGTGCCAAGCGCGCTGCTTTTAACGTTCAGCTTCGTTAGTACTTTGTTTACTTTAACAGCCGGGTATGTATAGGCAAGCTCCTTCAAATCTGCTGCTCTTACCGCAATGGAAATCGCTACAGCGCTTGTAAGTACTTGATCGCCTTGAATGGCCGGGCCAGACAAAATGCCTTTCTCATACAAAGCTGCCGCTGCCGGATAAAGCTTGTTATCTGGCTTTACATCGGAGAAAGTGACCTCTTTGCCTGATGGCTCGTAACCAAGAATATCAGCTACTGCTTCAATGAATTCACCCTTCGTCACTTTGCTGGAGAGGCTGACATTAAATTTTTCTTTCAAAAACTGCTTATACTGTGCTGCGCCATCTTCCTTTAGTGCCGCTGCTTCAGACGGAGCCGCAAAGGCTGCTGATTGTGTAAAGATAACAGAGAAAGATAAGAGG
>NZ_JBFRDK010000224.1:0-10694 GCF_052113545.1 Paenibacillus sp. TAF43_2 | reverse complement strand
CGCCATACATCCGCTTCCATATGCTCCTTCATTCCTTCAACACGAATACGAAGCCGTTCCGCTCGAGCCGGAATGTTATGGAACTGCCGTACACCCATCATTACAAACAAACAAAAAAGCTCAACCAGTGGTCGGCTTGCTATATATGGTTCAGGCACTTGCATCACCCAACGTGAAACGACGATGTTCTTGCCTCCAAGAAGCTCGTATAGATGCGCTTCAATGAGGCGAGCGACATCTTCATACTGCCGTCCCGCTAGATAATGCTCCACCGCATCTATGATAAACAGGTTGTTTTCGAGCCATTGCGCGGCACGTATATTCGACTGTACCCACAGCTCAGGCGCCGTTCGAGCGAGCATGGATTGGAGGAAATCAGACAGCAGATGGTGATAGCGATACCAATGGCGCTGATTATCCAGCGGAATGATGAATAGTTGAAGCTGCTCCAACTGTTCCAACTGTTGCTGACCTCTCGCTTGACCCGTCACTGCATTGCACAACTCATAGTTTATCTGGTTTAACACAGAGGTTTGCAATAGGAAATTGTACAATTCCTCCGGCAGATCGCGAATGACTTCATCCAACAAATAATCGGATATGTCCTGCTGATGGCCGCTGAATTGACGGATCGACTCAGCCACATTACCGCTTTTTTTCAGCGAAAGGGCCGCAAGCCGCAAGCCACTAATCCAACCTTCAGTTTGGTTATATATCATATTGAGCTGCTCAAATGACAGATTCAAATCAGTAGTTTCTTGAAAGAAACTGAAGACTTCCTCAGGCTTGAACCGCAACTGCTCTATCGTTATACGCCGCATTTCTCCTTTTGCGAATAATTTTGCCGTAGGAAAAGGAAGAACGTTGCGGGTTGCAATATAGAAATGAATATGCTCAGGAATGTATTCGAGCAAGTAACTTATCGACCTCTGGATTGCCGGCATCGTCACAAGATAATAATCGTCCAAAATGATGACTAGCTCGTCCGGCAGTTGATTTAACTCGTTCAACAGCGCAGTCATTGCCGGCTCCATCGATTCAAATGATGCAGTGGGGCCATCCGCTAGCAGCGGCCAAACGGTCAAACCAAAGCCGGCGACACGATTCTGGATTGAAGCAATAATGATATTCCAGAAAGCGATCCAATCGTCGTCCTGCTTGCTGAGTGATACCCATGCAACAAGCTTGCCGCTTTGTTTAGTCCATTCGCTTAACGCCATCGTTTTCCCATAGCCGGATGGGGCGAATATGTGTGTCAGCTTCGCGTCCATACCCTCGTCTAGCAGGCGAAGCAGATTGGAGCGGGTAATCAGGGCATGACGTACATTGGGAATGTGAATTTTTGTCGAAGCTATCATTGAAATGCCTCCCAAAACCATACAAAATACAAGTAATGAGGAGTAAATTCGACATTTATTTGCAAATTCCTTTGCTTGTTAAGCTGTTTGGGGCATATTTTACCATGAGAGGATAAGCTCTTTTACAATCATTGAGGGTCACATTTTCACGCTATTTATGATGAGGTTCACCTTACAAACACCTGTACAGTCTATGACTCCCGGAACAATGATTTCATCCACACATTCAATCAATACTTTCCATGAATCGGTTGTCTTGAATTTATCAAAGGATCGTTCATATAAAGAAGCGATACATCCCTCAATTCTATCGATTATTAATCAAAAATTCGGGAACATAGTTGAGTTACCCTGCCAGTTAGCGTAACGATGAGCTACCACGCGGCAGCCCACTCCGTGTTCAACTAACGCCTCCCATCCCCTAGAAATATTCGTTCAGGTAAAGTCCAGGTTGTTATTATCACTTAACCGAATCACTTTCTCTTTGTATTTTTTTAACTTGGCTTCGAAACCGCTTCTATTTTGTTCAAAATCCCGTGTCCATTTATACATCATCTTCAACATCAGGATGTCTGGCTTATAATGACACTTTTCAATACCAAGATTTTGCTTAAGAAATCTCTTTAGGATTCTTATCCTTCGCGTCCACAATGGAGTATCTAGAAATATGATTGTATCGGCCATTTCATACAAACATTGATAGGACTCTCTATCTGTTCCTTCAAATATCCATGTACCGTGTATATCTATTTCCTTTATAACCTCAATTTGTTCTTCTGCTGAACGTTTATATCGTCCCGTACCACTAGCTACAACTCCAATAATGAAGATCTTTTTCATTCCTATTCTAGCTCCCTGCAACGAGCATATTTGATTTTAATTTAGAAAAAGTGATCATCTTTCGGGTTTTGTCTAGTCAGGGTAATGATCAGAAAGTGCACCTATACCCTCCAGTTCAAATTCTAGAGATACCTCATTATGTTGTAAATAATCCATAGTTGTTTTATCAAGCATATTATTAGATATTTGTTTGAAAAATGTTTTGAAAAACGTTCATACTCGACCTAAGCAGGGGGGAAATCCTGATCGAAGGTCTATTTTATGACAAAGCAACTTCCAGTATAGTTCCATATGTAAGATAATACTAGGAGGTTTTAACGCATGACAGAAGCCGTTTTGAAGCTTCGCAACGTGACCAAATCGATTGGCGGACGTAAGATCGTCGACAATCTTAGTTTCGATATACCCGCAGGCGAAGTATTCGGATTTCTCGGACCTAACGGTGCCGGCAAGACGACAACAATACGGATGATTGTTGGCTTGATATCGATGTCGAAGGGCGAGGCCCTAATAAAAGGCGTATCCGTCCGCGAGCACTTCGAGCTTGCTATGACGCATGTAGGAGCGATCGTCGAAAATCCGGAAATGTATAAATTTTTGACCGGTTATCAAAACCTTGTTCATTTTGCCCGTCGGCATAAAGGCATTACGAAGGAACGGATTAATGAGGTCGTTAAGCTTCTCGGACTTCAGAACCGTATTCACGAGAAGGTTAAGCGTTACTCTCTCGGCATGAGGCAGCGGCTTGGCGTTGCCCAAGCGATTCTGCATCGTCCATCGTTGCTCATCCTTGATGAGCCGACAAACGGGCTCGACCCTGCAGGCATTCGAGAACTGCGCGATTATTTGCGCAAGCTGACGAGAGAAGAAGGCATCTCCGTCATCGTCTCTTCCCATCTTCTGTCCGAAATGGAGCTTATGTGCGACCGGGTTGCGATAATACAAGCCGGCAAGCTCATCGATATTCGCTCGTTGCAGGAAACTCGCGATTCAATACAGTCGAAGATCGTTATCGAAGTCGGCGATTTACTTGCCGCTCAGCAGCTGCTATCCGCCATCTTCGATGCCACCCGCATTACGGTGAAAGGCAATCTGCTCGAAATTGCAGCTGACAAAGCTGCCATTCCCGATATTACAAGGCTGCTTGTAAGCTCGGAGATTGACGTGCTCGGCATTCAAGTGGCGCAGAAGTCGCTTGAAGAACAGTTCTTGGAAATTACCGGAGGTGAGATGGTTGTCTAGTCTGTCTAATCTAATTCGAAACGAAAATATGAAAATATATCGTCGTCCTCGTACATGGCTTATGATCGCCTTCCTCGTTTTTACAATCGCATTGATGAGCGGCATCATGAAGTGGGAATCAGGCCAAAATAATACGATCGACTGGCAAAACAACCTGACCGAACGAAATAGCAACATGCAGCAGGAGCTTCAAGAAAACAAAGAGCTCTCGGTAGAGGATAAAACATACTTCACTAACGAAATCAAGCTCAATGAATATTATTTGGAACAAAATACAAATCCTAACGAATTGTCATTGTGGAATTATGTAGATACATCATCATACTTAATTATTTTAGCGACGATTCTAACCGTCATTATCGCTGCCGATATGATTGCGGCCGAATTTACTTGGGGCACGATCAAGCTGCTGCTTGTCGGTCCGGCTTCGCGCACGAAGATTATGATCAGCAAATACATCGCCACGCTTGGGTTCGCGCTTCTGCTGCTCATATTGACATTTGCGTCTGCTTACGCGGCCGGAGGTATTCTCGAAGGCTTCGAAGGAACAAGCCAAGCGAAAATATCGATTACCGATGGCGGAGTTATCCAACAAAGTTCCTATTTGTTAAATTCGTTGGAGAAATACGCTTTCTCGATCGTATCCATGCTCATGTACGTTACGATGGCTTTCATGATTTCGTCCGCGTTCCGCAGCTCCTCGATGGCCATAGCCTTCTCGCTTCTGTTCATGCTGGTCGGCAATACGCTATCGGGGCTTCTCAGCGGCTATAGCTGGGTCAAGTATTTGCTCTTCTCCAACATCGACCTGACGCAATATATGCAAGGTGCGACGCCGCTAAGACCGGAAATGACGTTGACGTTCTCTATTATGATACTTGTCGCCTACTACATCGTATTCCAATTCTTAGCTTGGTTACTGTTTACGAGACGCGACGTCGCCGCTTAAGGGCAATTCCAATACTAAGAGCCTCGGGCACTGCTTGCAAGAAGCTGTGCCCGAGGTTCTTTTGTTTTAATCCAACTAACGTGTCCCGTTACTTAAACGATCTATATCCGATCTTTTAAATTTGGACGTGGATAAAACTTAGAGTATTCCATTCCGACACTTTATTTTCTGCGTTACCCTGTCAATTCGGCGTCCGGTCGACTAATCTTTTTACCGAACCCACTGTATTGCACTTGAATCCGGTCTTCCGGGCGAATGTCGACAGTATACAGAACGAGCAGAAAGAACCATTCCAGCGGCTTCATTGCTACATAGATCACATCCGCTGCTGTCTTCGTACGAATCTGCCGACTTACCGGATAGCCGTATTTATCGTAAAGTCTTCGAATCGTCCGGTGGCAGGCGGGCATGTACTGTTCCAGCACATTTTCGAACGCGTTAGCGATCATCAGCTGGCGATTCACTGTAATAGACATGCCGTGCCGGATTCCCGGCCTAAGCGGCTTCACTAGGGATCGATGTCCCAGAGCGGCGACGGTGCACAAATAATGGCCATCCCCCGACACCATTTCCGGCGGGGGTGCCGGCAGCCTCGATAAGTAGAAGCCGCTCGTATCCAGAAACGCCCGCACTACGCCATCCGGCCGCTGCCCGAACAAGACTAGAAGCAATTGAACAACAAGCTGAACGGGGAATAGCAGTGCGAACCATAGCGCCGGAATTGCCCGGTGACGCATGATAATGAAGCGATGCAGAGGCCGCTGCCAGGCGGGCATCGTCTCGGCATCTTCCCCCCTTCCGAACGCCTTCCATACGTCCAATGAGCGCTTGAGCTGCGCCAGGTATAGCAGGCAAGACGTTAAGCTCCCGGTTTGAAGAAGCAACACGGAGAAGATCTCATTAAAATCGTAATTGGAAAAGCCGGTATGAATGAAATAGACTGCGGTCAGCGAAATGCAAAGAACCAAAAAGACGTTGCAGCAAGTATAGACAATTGGAGAAAGTTTCCTATGATAGATTCTCAGCGCCCAATAGGAAAAGAAGCCGAGCAACCAGTCTACGCAAAGCACAGCACTATGCTTGTAGGACAAAGATGCGTATGCATATAATGGCTCTCCGGTTTCTGAGTACATTTTCAACGGCGCTCCTCCTGGTACCCCTTTCATATCAAATATGAAGCCAACGATCAGGAGAAACGAGGCTATCGAAAGTAGAATGCCGTCTACGAGCCGGGTTAACGTCAATCCTTCGCCTTGTTCGCTTTCCCCAGCTTTTCGCGCGAACGTAAACACCGCCCGAATGAGGGCGGTGAACGCTAGGAGAAGAAATGGAGTGAACAACAGTAGCATTTTCTTGATGCTCCTTCCGGTCGATATTGGACAGGACTTGTGCGGCAGGCGCGCTTGTCGTTTCGTCCACATCGGGCGCGTCGCGTTTCGCCACCGCAATCAATAAGGTAGACATCATCGTTGAATGCCCGACTTCAAAATTTTAAGAAAGCAGTTTTGGAAGCGGCGAATGCTAAAGTCCCTTTGACGCTGTATGATACTGATCCTAAAAAAGGCATTCTTTTGAGAGGAATCGAAGTCAAACTGCCGCTGTGTTATTAAATGAAAATGCCCTGTTTGCACCTCCGAGGATTTATTTCGATATAAGTAAGGAACTGACCATTTATCTAGTCAATGATACTCTGAATTTATAATCCAAAAAAAGAGAAAAATGATCATGTATATTTTCCTATTTATTGGTCCTTACTGCCCATTAACGTAGCGTAGGGCTGCCATGTGGCAGCCCTTAATGCTTAATATAAGACCTGATATCGGAATTACAGCAGCGAGGTTACGAACTATCGAAGAAATCCAGCATATAGGCATTGATAACGGAGTTCACTCTTTCGGGCGCAATCTTTCCTGTAACTCCCAGCATTTTAAAAATCGGAGAAATGAACTGTACGTCGGTAATATTCAAATGCTACGACTTACGCAGCCCCTCTCTCTCACGCAGTCGATAAAGCGCTCCATCCAAGTCTATTCCAACCGTGATTCGTGGATCGTAAGAAGCGTCATAGGCCGTCGCTCCTCCGATGGAATGACCGAACACCCCTACATGTCCGAGATCAATCCTCCCTTTTAGATGACTTGGAATCTTCCCCGATTGGATGAGCTCGAATTGGTCCAGCGTAAACGCCACATCGTCCGTTAAAACTTTTCCCAATTTGTCGCGATTTCCGCTTTCCGTCCGGTAATCATGGTCTGGCGAGAATAAGTCGTTGGTTGTGCTGGTCGTGATTCGACCATCTGGAAACTCGGTTGCAAATGAGGATCAGCGGGTATGAAGTCTGTGCCGAAGAAACTTCGGCCCCCGAATAAGCATGACTGGATACGTAGTAAGGTGTTGAAGAGTAAACCCGGGAAGGCCATAGTTCCCAGCCATATAACGTAAAATCTGGGGATCAGGAATAAAGGGAGCGTACTGGCCGGTGCCAGCTTGAGCCGGATACCATACCTGAACCATCAATTCTCTCTTACCATCACTGGCTTCGTCAAAAATCTCTTCCCTCTCTGTATCCACAAAATGATAAGTTTGCGTTCCTACCTTAAATTCGCCTGTCGGTTCAGGCAGTTTAAATACAGGAAATACATACATGAGACCCGCTGTTACGACCAGCATTAGCGCTATAGCGGTATTAGCTGAACCCAACATGAATCGCGGGATTTTTTTTGGGCCGTTTTTTTTAAAATAGCTATAACCTGAAATGGCTAAAAAAATGATCGTTATGCAATATAGGAAAAATAGCTGAACTCTGTATCCTTCCACCGTCCAATGAATGACCAGTAAAAGTGCGGCGATTCCGCTTGCAACGAATACTGAAATTTTACGCCGTCCTTTTTTTAAGAGGACTGTTAATGCAAACAAGCCGATGTTTGACAAAAAAAGCAACAGTTCAAACAGCCTAATCTCGATTCTCCCTTTAAAAAATTTCTATTTTTTTATTCCGATATTATCCTGCTAAACTGGCCTAAGCTATCGCTTTGCCTTACATCTACCTTACAATTTTGTAAGACGCTTATTTAGCACGTAACCATGAAGTGGTAACCATGGTAACCATTCCCGAGACTGATTTTACAGCTCACTTTTCTTGTCCACCCTGATAAACTGCCCGTTAGCTCAACGAGGCTGCCGATTTATTCCGGCAGCCTCGTCCTGGTGATTATTTACCCGTTAGCTTAATAAAGCATCGTCTGCCTAAGAATTTATTTTCTTATGACACCGCTGGCGCCTAGCTAGCGTCTTGAGCTTGTTCGCATGCTTTTCAATTTTTTGAATACATTTATGTATTCGATTAACAGGAGGACACAAGTCATGTCACAACTCGGGCAATCGTTTATGAGAGGTACTCTGGTTTTGTCTGTTGCTGCTTTCATCAATCGTATTCTCGGTTTTATCAGCGGCATGTATATAGCTCGCGTACTGGGTGCAGAAGGAATCGGCATCTTGATGATGGCGCATCCGCTTGTTCCGCTCGTCATTACGATTACGGAGCTTGGATTACCGGTGGCAATTTCCAAGTTGGTCGCAGAGGCCCAGGCTCGCGGCGAACGAATGAAAGTGAGGCGCATTCTGTATGTCTCGCTCGCTGTTACGGGCGTTTTGAGCGTAGCGCTCACGACCATATCGTTACTTGGATCAGAGTGGATCGCGTCTATTTTGTTAAGCGACCAGCGGGCTTATTACGCCATGCTAGCGATTACACCGATCGCACCGATTATCGCAGTCTCCGCCGTATTAAAGGGGTATTTTCGGGGCATGCAGCAGATGAAGACCATTGCAGCTTCCGATGTGCTGGAGCATACGGTTCAAATCGCTTGTGTGTTAGCGTTGGTACACCTATTGCTGCCTTACGGAATTGCTTATGCAGCTGCTGGTGCAATGGCTGCCTCTGTCGTAAGCGAAGCGATAAGCCTCTTATTTCTGATGACAAGCTACAAGCTATATGGTGAATCGAAGGTTTCGGGCGAGACTTGGGCGAGCCATCTGAAACAAGGAAGAAGCACACTCGCCGAGCTGCTGCAAATCGGACTTCCGACGACTGGTCATGGTATCATTCATTCGTTATACAACGCCTTCCAGCCGCTTCTTATTACTACCAGCCTGGGCCTGTACGGCATCGGCACAGCTTTAGCCACGAAGCAATTCGGTCTGCTGGCCGGCTATGTGTTTCCGCTATTATTCATGCCAAGCTTTATCACGCAATCCTTATCCACAGCTCTTATTCCCGCGATTGGTGAGGCCACGGTGAACAAGAATAGTTTGCTCATACATGAGCGGATGAATCAGGCTATGATACTGGGACTTCTGATCGGCGCGCCAGCGACCGTTATCCTGTACGAATGGGCAACTCCACTAACGACACAAGTCTATAATGCGCCTGAAGCAGGATTACTTCTAAAAATACTTGCACCTATGTTTTTTCTACATTATTTCGATGCTCCACTTCATGCGATTCTACTTGGCCTCGGTCGCGCGAAAGCAGCTCTATGGAATTACGTAATAGCCACTGTATTTAAGGGTGTCTCGGTCTTCGTGTTAGGCAGTCAATTAGGAATCGTTGGTGTTGCGTTCGGCATCGGTATTGGCATATTGATACAAACGCTATTGAACTTTTTTTCCATCTCGAGTTCGATCGGATTTTATGGGAGCATTCGTCCTTATATCAAGGTTGGGATCTGCATGATGCTAATGGCAATCTGCGGACACTTGACCTATAACCAGCTAGTCAGCCACGGTATGCCGCAGTTATGGTGCGTAATCATTTCAATTATCTGTTCCATGTTTCTTTATTTCGCTGCTCTAGTCGTGACAGGTACGTTGAATTGGAAAAGCACGCGTCATAAATTTTCAATTCCATGGTAAGAAAAAGCAGTCATGATTCGATATGTAAAAAGAACATAAAGTATTTTCTTAGTGCTTAGGCTAAGATAAGTCCCCTGTTTAAGCACTACATGCTACCCGCGTACGTTCTTTAATTAGCAATTGGAAATGGATATAATGAGGAGGACGTAGCCCAAGCGAAGGCGCGGGAGCGTCCTTTTTATTGAACTAACGGGAAGGATAGAGGAACAGACGGTAAGGTTGTTCTCGAACAGAAGAACAAGTTAATGATATGATGTTGTAAATGGAATAGGCTAGTCGAGCCTATTTTCTATTTTCGTGAGGGAGTCGATAAATGGGTATGGGAAGTACGAATCAATGGGATGCGGAATGGGAAGTATCAGAAGAATTAGCTCATAAATTAATAAGCAGTCAGTTTCCACAGTTAGCTTCACAAAGCGTACAAAAACTAGGATACGGCTGGGATAATACTGTTTTTCTTGTTGGGGCCGAATATGTATTTCGCTTTCCAAGAAGAGAAGTTGCAATTAATCGTTTAAGGATGGAAGGAAAGGTACTACCTAAGCTTAAAGATTATTGTTCCATTGCATATTCGATACCGTTATTTTTTGGGGAAGGGGATTATAATTATCCTGCTCCTTTCCTAGGCTACCCCTATTTATCAGGAAAAAAGTGAAACCCAAAAACGTATTCCTCCATGGAGACCTTCATTTTAAAAATATGCTGGTAGACGAGAATGGAATAATTTCAGGGATTATCGACTGGGGAGATATCAATATCGGACATCCTGCTTGCGACTTGAATGTCGCGTATAGCTTTTTGCCTCCGGATGCGCGTTCAGACTTTTTCAAAGAATATGGGGATGTCGATGAAGAAACGAAGATATTAGCTCGATTGTTAGCCATATACATTCCCATTTTGATCATGATGCAGGCAATTGATTATAAAGATGAAAAGTTGGTTGCTGAAGCAAAAGCGATCATAAAACGTGCTCTCGCTGATTAAGAAAGGTCATTCCGCTAACGGATACGTTAGTACAATATATTGGCTTTTATTACTTTTGAGCAACATGAACCTCTGAGTCTAATGTGGAGCATAGAAAGACTTCTATAAAGTATTTGTGGTAACTTGTACGATATTTAGAAGGAATTATCCCCCTAATAGGCGTATATATAATTGTGCAGTGACCTCTCAGGGAACAATGGATCGTCTACACTAAGTTAGACAGAAAAAATAAGGGCTAGTAGAATGAAGAGAACAGATAAGGAGCGAATCTACTATGCCAAAAGCAAGACGTACATTTACTGCAGAGTTTAAGAAGCAGATGATCCAGCTTTATGAGAGTGGAAAATCAAGATCAAACATCATCAAGGAATATGATCTGAGTGCTTCTGCCTTTGATCGTTGGATTG
>NZ_JBFRDK010000223.1:0-8545 GCF_052113545.1 Paenibacillus sp. TAF43_2 | reverse complement strand
CCTTTGCGATTAGTGCTACGCAGCTCGATTATGAGCTCATTATCCACGAATTAACGGGAAATGAAGGTGTTGTTTTTGAGGATAATCGATTTAAGGTTGAGGTAGCGCCGCTTGAGCATCGAGTGACTTGCTTCGGCTATCGTGTAACTGAACAAGATCAGCCCGGCAAGCTGCTCGTCCACAAGCTGAAGGAGTATGGGATTGAAGCAGGTCCGCTTTACGGGGCGTTAAAAAGAGGGCAGTCGGTTACATCTCCAAGCGGATTGCTCATTCACACTGAAGATGTTACCGGCCCTGCTTATATCGGAAGAGTAATCACAGTGCTTGGAGATACGAAGCCATGTGATAATGCTATAACCTTAGCGAAAGATGCTGATCTGCTCGTTCACGAAGCGACCTTTGCTGCGGGCATGGAAGAGAAAGCACATGAGTTTGGACATTGTACGACGGCGGAGGCGGCAGAAACAGCTGTTAAGGCAAACGCCAAGCGGCTGGTGATGACCCATTTTAGCGGACGCTACAGCAATGAGGATCTTGTACAGCTTGAAGAAGAGGCAGGCGTACACTTCTCACCTGTCACAGCAGCAACAGATTTTCTACTTATCGAAATAAAACGTGCGACTCATATCGAATAAAAAAAAGCAAAAACGTGAGGATTTCCTCGCGTTTTTGCTTTATTTGTTATCTTTGCCAAAGTGAAAGGATAGAAATACTGAAGCTAAAACGATGATCACAACAATACCGAAAAAAATGAACATTTGGTATGGGTTTGGAATAAAAGACGAGACAATCATCAGCAATCCGCCAACCACATAAAATTTGGAAGCTGCTCGATGTGTTTTTTTCCAAACGTCTTCACTGCCAAGCGTATTAACGGTCTTAATGCCAATATAGCTGTTTGGTTGAAAATGCGGCATATACAAGCCTGCCACTGTGAAAATAATACCAATGATAGTGATGATGACTTTGGTGATATCAATAATGAGTCCGTAACCAGATGCAATGGTAACACCGTGAAGCACGAGCAAGCTGATCAAGACTACATTTTGAACCGTGTGAAGATTAGGCTTTTGATTTTGGGAAGCATGTTTTTTTGGAAGGATGACAATTAGGATGACCATAAATGCTGGTAAAAGCAGTAAGGTAAATGCTTTATGCGCCAATCCATCGAATTCAATGTTCATATCCCAGTAAATTGCCATTTGCTCGGGTAAATCGGGATAGGTTACGATGCTCGCGACTAATGCAATGGCAACAATAATCCAAGAGAAGATACTTGCTTTCATTTCTCTACAATCCCTTCGGATTCGCTCTGTTGAAAGGAATTCATCCAGTCCATTAAGTCGTGGAAGACAGCTGTGTTAAGTGAATAATAAATATGCTGGCCTTGCCGTTCATCGGATACAAGATCTGCTTGCTTTAACAAGCTAAGGTGATGAGAGATGCTGGGCTTAGTCATTTGAAAATGGTCGGCTATTTCTCCAGCAGTTAAGTCACGTTCTCGCAATAGTTCTAAAATTTTTCTGCGAGTAGGGTCGGATAGTGCCTTAAAGGCTAAATTGATTGACATGTAAGCTGTCCTTTCCAGCTGACTTTTGAAGTCGTTAGATATTTAAACAACCATCTAATTATAATATAAATTTACTATATTGGTTTTTGTTTCGTGTGTCAATTTGATAGGTGCGACGTCAACAAGTTTGTGGCAAGCAATCGGTTTTTCTTTGGCACTGTATATCCAGAACTAAAGACTAGTAAAGGGAACAGATATTCGCTAATATATAGGGTATAGTGAGGTGCTAAGAAATGATAAAAAAGAAATCACTTTCAGAAATGATCCAAAATTTACGAGCGAATGAAAATATTATAAATTGGACTGAAATAGAGCCTCAAGAGGCAAAAACAAAACCTCTGCCAGAAAGCGTCGATCCAAGAATTAAATCGGCTTTTGCAAAAAGAGGAATAGAGCAGTTATATACGCATCAGCACTCAGCTTACGAAACGATACGAAAAGGTGAAAATATAGTCGCTGTAACTCCGACCGCTTCTGGAAAAACGCTTTGTTATAACCTTCCAGTGTTACAAGCGATAGCGGAAGACGACGGCAGTCGAGCTTTATATTTATTCCCAACGAAAGCTCTTGCACAAGATCAAAAAAGTGAATTAACTGAAATGATAAACGAAATGGGAATTGATATTAAAAGCTTTACCTATGACGGCGACACTTCGCCGGCTATTCGTACGATTGTAAGAAATGTAGGACATATCGTCATCACGAACCCCGATATGCTGCATTCCGCAATCCTTCCACATCATACAAAATGGGTAAGTTTATTTAGCAATCTTAAATATATCGTTATTGACGAGCTTCATACGTATAGGGGTGTATTCGGAAGTCATGTAGCGAATGTCATTCGAAGGCTCAAACGCATATGCAAGTTTTATGGTAGCAATCCACTGTTTATTTGTACATCTGCCACAATAGCCAACCCTAAGGAACTAGCAGAACAATTGACAGGGAATCCTATGCGATTAATTGATGATAACGGCGCTCCAAGAGGACGGAAACATTTTGTTTTTTATAACCCGCCCATTGTAAATAAGCCGCTCAATATACGAAAAAGCTCTACTGTAGAGGTTAATCAGTTAGCGAAGGAATTTTTGACGAACAAAATACAGACGATTGTTTTTGCTCGCAGCCGGGTAAGAGTAGAAATTATTTTAAGCCATATACAGGAACTGGTTAAAAATGAAATCGGCACTAAATCCATACGAGGCTACCGTGGCGGCTACTTGCCAAATCAAAGACGAGAAATTGAAAGAGGATTAAGAAACGGCGAAATATTAGGCGTGGTCAGCACAAATGCTTTAGAACTAGGTGTTGACATTGGACAGCTGCAGGTCTGTATTATGACAGGTTATCCAGGTAGCGTTGCAAGTACATGGCAGCAAGCTGGACGAGCTGGAAGACGACATGGGGAAGCACTTGTACTAATGGTAGCTAGCAATACGCCTATTGACCAGTATATTGTCCAAAACCCCGAATATTTCTTTGATCGATCCCCGGAATCCGCTAGAATTAATCCGGAAAACTTGCTCATTCTAGTTGATCACGTTCGTTGTGCCGCCTATGAGCTGCCTTTTAAAAAGGGAGAACAATTTGGTTCAATAGAAATAGTAGACATATTGGAGTATCTGGTAGAAGAACGGGTACTCACTCAAGCAGCCGATACGTTTTATTGGGCTAATCTGGCTTTCCCAGCTAGTGAGGTAAGTCTGCGTTCTGCCGCACAGGAAAATGTAGTTATCATCGACCAGTCAGAAACAGCAAACGTGAAAATCATAGGGGAAATGGACCGTTTTAGCGCTATGACTCTATTGCATGATGAAGCCATTTACTTACATGAAGGTGTACAATTCCAAGTAGAAAAGCTGGACTGGGAGCATAAAAAGGCTTATGTTCGAAAAGTTGATGTAGAGTATTATACAGACGCGAATCTGGCAGTAAAACTTAAAGTATTAGCAGAGGATAGGAYTGAGAGCAAGCGATCTTCATCCATAATATATGGAGATGTTGTAGTAAATTTTCTCGCAACGCTTTTTAAGAAAATTCGATTGACGAGTTTTGAAAATATCGGATACGGCCAAGTAAATCTACCGGAAGATGAATTGCATACCAGTGCGACCTGGATAGAATTGAAAGAGGTAGACCCAGCAATTGAAACAAAAACACTAGAACAGCTGCTTCTTGGAATAGCGAATGTGCTTAGGCATATTGTACCTATTCATGTAATGTGTGACCGTAATGATATTCATGTCGTTTCACAAATCAGGGCCGAGCATACGCAGCTTCCTACGATTTTCATATATGACCATTACCCTGGGGGCATTGGACTAGCAGAGGACGTATATAAACGGTTTGATGAAGTAAAAGAAGCGGCAATAAAATTAATCCGAAAATGTCCATGCGAAGATGGTTGTCCGTCTTGTATTGGCACTGAAATATATGGAATTCATGCAAAACAAACAAGCTTAGATCTGTTGAGGTCATTATGATTATGAAGGATTATTTTGGCAAGTATGAAATACAGCTCGCTCATCGCGCTCCGCTTGGACCGATTCATGTGATAGGTGTGCGAAAGCAATCATGTTATCTTCTTAATGAAGCGGAGGGCAAACGATGAGCTTATTACGCGATAAAATGAATCGTTTGCGGGGAAACATCCGCGAGGAAGACAACCAGCCAGCGGTGGAGGTTCCTGCCACYGAAGAGAAGATGGTACAACAGCCGGAAGATGATGAAGAATGGCTTTCACCCGTGTGGGAGACCTTCGATGTCAAGCTGGTTACGAATGAAGTTGGAAGCTTTTTGCTCCGAAAAATCATTTATCCGTCAGATTATCGCCATGGTCATCATGCATTAGTAGAACTGTACGAGGCTGCACCTGCCTTATCAGCATTTCATCCTGATTCTTTAACATCCTCGGAACAAATCATCTTTCTCGATTTGGAAACGACAGGTTTAGGCGTTGGAGCAGGGAACGTTCCTTTCATGGTTGGCATAGGCTATTTGTCAAAGGACCAATTTGTGATCGAGCAAGCGTTGATCAGGCATCCTGCTGAAGAGCGGGCAATGCTTCATTATTTGATGGGGAAGCTGAACGATTATACTTTTTTGTCCACCTACAACGGTAAAACCTTCGATTGGCCGCTCGTTCAAAATCGTTTTATTATGAATGGACTTGGCCAAAAGATGTGGGAGCCTCAGCATCTCGATTTCTTGCATCCTGCAAGATCGATATGGCGTAATACGCTCGTTTCGTGTAAATTGAGCCATGTTGAAGAAGAGCGGCTCGGTATTCACCGGGAGGATGACGTTCCAGGATCACTCGCTCCTCAGCTTTATTTTCAATTTCTGGCGAATGGAGATCCAGCACCGCTTGAGGGAGTTTTTCGCCATAACGAAATAGATATGTTATCCCTAGCTTGTCTAGCGATTCGATTTGGACATTTGTTAAACGGAACGATTAAGTTGTATATTCCGTTGCCCGATGAGCCTGAGGAGATGGTGCGCACAGGTCTTTGGCTAGAGCGTATGGGTAAAATGGAGCTTCCTGATCATTTATTCGATTTAGCCATGAAGGAAGAGAACTCAAAACCTTCTACACTAGTCATGCTTGCCGCGCGGGACAAGAAGGCTGGAAATTGGGATCGTGCTGTGTTATTGTGGCAGAAGGCTATTATTCATTCTTCTAATCATTTTGGATCTGCTGCCCATGAAGCAAGCATTGAACTTGCCATGTATTATGAGCATAAGATCAAAGATTTTGAGTCAGCTTTAGGATATGCGAATGCAGCTTTTGAACGTGCACTGCATCAATCGCAAATCATTCGGCCTGATGCCAAAAAAAGAGCGGAGCTCGATGCTTTGCGTAATCGAATAGCAAGGCTGCGCCGCAAATCAACCAAACATGTTCATTAAGAAGCTACTTTTTAAAATAGGATAAAAGCGTAAACAGACAGCTGCAGCTCAACTATATAGCTTATCTTTCAACGGAAAACGTAAGCTTGACCACTATAGTGGCGACTGCCGTTTACCCTTGGGAGGAAAACAACGATGACAACGGGACTGCCTGCCATGCGCGGCTTATTAATTGATCTTGACGGAACGTTATATCACGGTACTCATCAAATTGCTGGTGCAGCTGAACTCATCACTTATTTGAGAGAGATTAAGCTTCCATATCGCTTTGTTACAAACAACTCCTCTTCTACACCCGATGAGGTAGCTGAAAGGCTAATGAAAATGGGTATTCCAGCTGCTGCTGATGAGGTATGCACATCCGCGCAAGCGGCTTCTGAGCATATCGCTTCGATTAAGCCAGGTGCATCCGTATTTGTCGTTGGTGAGGCTGGACTAAAACAGGCTGTGCAAGAAGCAGGCTTACTTCTCACTGAGGAACAACCGGATTTTGTTTTGCAAGGAATTGACCGTTCGTTTACTTACGAGCGATTAACGAAGGCCGTTCGGTATATTCACAGTGGGGCTGAATTCGTTATGACAAATCCTGATTTGCTGCTGCCATCCAGTGATGGACTCATTCCGGGAGCAGGCTCTATAGGAGCTATGTTGAAGGCAGCAGGCGGCAAAGAGCCTATACTCATAGGCAAACCATCATCCATTCTTATGAGCTATTCATTAAGATCGATTGGCTTAGGCGTTGATGAAACATGGGTAGTAGGCGACAATTTGGCAACAGACATCGCTTTTGGAGCAGCTGCTGGCTGTGGTACGATTCTAGTACTGACCGGGCTTACTACAGCGCAAAATATCGAGTATTATATGGAGCAGGCAGGGTGCAAACCAACTGTCATTTGCAATCATTTAGAAGAGCTTCGTTCTTATATATCTGATCATAGAGATTGTTAAGACTTATAACGAAGAAAATAGGAAGGAAGCGAGCTTTCATGCATGAATTGCCGGAACTGGAAAATTATAGGGCGTTATTGGCGGAGCAATTCGCTGGCGCCCAAATTACCGGTATCGAGATAACAAATGGTAAAGTTTTTCAAGCAAGTGAAGAACAAATTGAGCGTGACGTGGTTGGTAAAGTTGTATGGTTTGTTGAAAGAAGAGGTTTGCATTTAGTTTTGCACTTGGATAATGGAAAACGTCTATTGCTTCATTTGGGGCAAGGGGCTTATTTGTATAGAGGAAGCGAGTCTGACAAACCTGATCGCAACGTTCAGATGAAACTGCATTTCGGTGAAGTCGTATTGTATGGAGTCGGTTTGCGTGCGGATGATTTGCAGCTGTTGACTGTGAAGGATGTCGAAGGGAAACTTGGACGCCTGGGGCCAGATGCATTGGACAAAAGAGTGACATTGGATCGTTTCATTGCACTATTTGCCAAAAAACGTGTTGCAATCAGAACCGCTCTTAGCGACCAAAACGTGATTTCTGGAATTGGTGCTGCATATGCGGATGAGATTTGTTTTGCCGCAGCAATTCGCCCCGACACTAGAGTTCCAGTATTAGAAAACGAAGCATGGGAACGCCTATACGCAGCGATGCATAATGTACTGAAGGAAGCGATTTCACAAGGAGGAGCGGGAGAGCATCCGTTCTTTGAGGGAGATAGCTTAACTGGAAAACATCGGAATCACTTTCAAGTCTTCGAGCGTGAGGGTCAATCATGTTCACGCTGTGGTGCTGAGATCGAGAAAATCGATGTATCTGGCCGCAAAGCGTATGCTTGTCCTGCTTGTCAACAAGATGAGGAATTAAGCGCGCTTTGAGTCTATCGGTTGAACGGGGGATTCATTTATGATTCATGTATATTTAGACGATTATCGCACTTGCCCAAAAGGTTTTGTATTGGCAAGCAACGCCGAAGAGTGCAAGCAGCTGATTGACCTTGAGGAAGTGGATATTTTATCGCTTGATTACGATCTAGGCTGGTCGCAGCCGACTGGCTACGAAGTCGTGCGACACATTGTTGAAACGGGTCGTTATCCAAGCCAAATATACTTACACACCTCAAGTGCCGCTGGTCGCATGCAAATGTACCATATGCTTTCAACGAATGCGCCGGCAGAGACCAAGCTGTTTAATGGTCCGATGCCGGAGGCTCTCATTAATAATATAGCTGGGCAATAAAATACACCCAGACCCTCAAGGGTTTTTACACCCAAACCCTCAAGGGTTTTTTAAAGTGAAATCTTTGAGGATTTTTAAAACTCCCGACCCTAAAGGCTTTTCGAACCCACCCAAACCCTCCCTTCCAAGGGAGGGCCCCAAGGGTTGCACCCTCTGGACACCCGCAACTGAACTAACGTGGGAGCTTGATCGGCGCTTGAGAGATAGGGTAGAGCATCGAACGCTTTCGTCCCTTTGGGACACGCTTTCACTAATGATGGGGAATCCCAAGGGGTTTTCGAGCACACCCAACCCCTACCATCCCAAGGAGGATCAAGGTTTGCACCTTTTGGACAGCAGCTGGACTAACGTGGGTGCTTGACCTGCGCTTGCGAGTTAGGGTAGAGTATCGAACGCTTTCGTCCCTCTGGGACACGCTTTCACTAATTATTGGGAACCCCAAGGTGGGTTCGAACCCACCCAAACCCTATCTTTTTAAGGAATGGCTTCGACAGTTACACTCTCTGGACACCTGCTGCTGGACTTACGTGGGGGCCTCACCGTCGGTTGCGAGTTAGGATAGAGTATCGAACGCTTTCGTCCCTTAGGGACATGCTTTCACTGAGATGTCTTCACCTTTTCTTATTTGATAGTCTCATTAGGTTGAATTATCAATTAGGTTCTTGTTTGAGATGACCAGTTTATATTTTTGATGCAGTTTTATAAATAATATCAAATACATATTGTTTAGCCAGTTACGCATAAGACTAATATTTAGACCTATTTGGAGTAATTCGATTGATTTGATGATAATAAGTATAGATTTTAGTTCTATTCGTACTCAATTTTACAATAAGCAGTAATAATATTTATTTTTCTCTGATTTAAGACTATATTCTAGTCTTATTT
>NZ_JBFRDK010000222.1:0-8550 GCF_052113545.1 Paenibacillus sp. TAF43_2 | reverse complement strand
ATATGGAGGCAAGCAACCTTGAATAAATATCCATTTGAGTTTGACCCGAAACAACCTTTTATACAGCAGGCTAGCGATTGGATCGCTGATGTTTTTTATGAAAAGCTGCCTGAAGCTGGTTTTGAAATTAGAGATGAACAGATTTATATGGCTTTTCAATTGGAACGTGCTTTTGCAGATAAACAAACGATATTTGCTGAAGCTGGAGTAGGAACGGGCAAAACATTCGTTTACTTGCTGTATGCGATCACGTATGCTCGGTACACAAGAAAACCAGCCATCATTGCTTGCGCCGATGAGTCCTTAATTGAGCAGCTTGTAAAGCCTGAAGGCGATATTGCAAAGCTCGGAAAATATTTGGATCTAACGATTGATGCTAGATTAGGAAAATCAGCAGATCAATATATTTGTTTGAAAAAGCTGGATAATGCGAGAGCTGGACAAGATGACGCGGAGCTCTATGACAATATATATCGTGAACTTCCAAGCTTCGTCCATAAGCAGGATTCTATGCAAAGCTTCCATCCATATGGAAATCGCAAGGACTACCCAAGCTTAAATGATGAGCAATGGAACGAGCTGGGCTGGGATGTATTTCAGGACTGCTTAGTGTGTGACGTTAGACATCGTTGTGGTCAAACACTCTCACGCGACCATTATCGCAAATCTGCAGATGTCATTATTTGCTCGCATGATTTCTATATGGAGCATATATGGACATATGACGCAAGAAAACGTGAAGGCCAGCTTCCATTGCTGCCAGAGTACAGCTCTGTAGTATTTGATGAGGGCCATCTGCTTGAAACAGCCGCGCAGCAAGCGCTGACTTACAAGCTGAATCATGCTGTTTTTGAAGGAATCGTCATCAGATTGCTGCAAGAAGAGATTCGTGAAACTCTTGCTGTTGCTGTTGAGGATGCGATTGCCCAAAGTGAATTCTTATTTAAAATGTTGAATAAGCACAGCCAGAAGGTTCCTGCTTCGGATCGCAAGGAAATCATATGGAGTGCGGAGCTTATTCGTGAAATTAATCGTTTGCAGGATACGCTATYGGTTATAGAAGAAGAGCTCGTATTCGAAAGCGGCTTATACACAATTGATACGTATCAGCTAAAAATTGTTGAAGAGCATTTGGAAATGATTCAATTTGCGCTTTCCTTATTCAAGCAAGCGGACAAGCCAATTAGCTGGGTTTCGCAGGATAAAGAAGGAACGTCACTTGTCATCATGCCAAAAGTCGTGAAGGAAGTGTTGAAGGAGCAAGTTTTCTCTCGTAAAATGCCAATCGTATTTTCCTCAGCAACGCTTTCGGTTAACGGCTCATTTGATTATATGATGGACATATTGGGTATGGATAGCTCACTATCTTTCTCGGTTCCATCACCATATGACTATGAGCAGCAAATGACTGTGGAGATTCCAAAAGCTGAACAGTTTACGGCGCTTAATGATAAGGTAAACGAAACGTATCGCTTGCTTAAGCAATCAGGCGGAAGATCGCTTATTTTGTTCCCATCGATGGAGCAGCTAGAGCAATTTAAGGCAGAATCGGACAAGCATGCGGATTGTGCGGCTTATACTTTCTTTTATGAGGGCACAAGCGAAATCAGCTATTTGATCGAACAATTTCAACAGGATGAAGCCAGCATTTTATGTGCAGTGACACTATGGGAAGGTTTAGATATTCCTGGTCCATCCCTTTCCCAGGTTATTGTGTGGGAACTTCCGTTTCCTCCCAATGATCCATTATTCGCAGCGAGACGGAATGACTCGGAATCACCGTTTGAACAAGTGGATATGCCGTATATGCTGCTTCGATTACGTCAAGGCATTGGACGTTTGATTAGAACACGTGAAGATAACGGGAAAATCGTTATTTTTGGCCAAAAAATGAATGATAGCTATGTGCGTGAACAAGTGGAAGGTGTGCTTCCGAAAGGTGTAGCATTAAGTTATTCCTAAAAAGAGAATAAGGTTCAAATAAGGAGAAGGGGAAACCCTTCTCTTTTTTTTATTCCTGCACTTTGAATGAGCATAAGTTTATAACCTACCCATTACGGCAAAAATAGGAATAATTCGACAAAAAACAACAAGGAGTGTATGTGCTATGGCTTTACACGATCAGATAAACATTCCTAATTGGACGGTATGCGTACAAGCTGTTGTCACCCTTGTGATTCCTCTTCTTATCTCATCTATTTTTAATCGGTCTCGCCAAGCTGATGATGAATAATCCGATGAGCGGAAATATTCAAGTGCGGCTGAAAGCCATTCATGAACAAATGGAGTTTCATTCCGATGTTTTGGTGCGTGAGTGCTCTATTGGGGATACGGGTATAAGCGCAGCTATCGTTTTTGTAAATGGATTAGCAGATTGCGATTTGATTGATCAGCATATTTTGAGAGCGTTAATGTCTGTTCAAGGAGAAGGCAAAACCGTCTCAAAATCGTTTTTGACCAATCAAATATTAACCGTTAGTCAATTAAGTGAAGTCCATTCTTTAGAAGAAATGCTGCCAAAAGTGTTAATGGGTGCAACTGCAGTGCTCGTTGATGGAATTGATGAAATTATTATCATTGGCACTGCAAGGAGCAAATCCCGAAATATTGAGGAACCAATCTCTGAGGCATTAGTTAGAGGGCCGAGAGCTGGCTTTAATGAGAACTTATCCGACAATACTGCAATTCTAAGAAGACATGGTGAAAATGCCAGCCTCTCATTCTTGAGCATGCATGTTGGCACACGTGCTAAGAAGCAGCTCATCATTGCTTATATTAAAGATATTGCTGATCCTGAATTAGTCGAAAAGGTCAGGCGCAGGGTAAGCAAGATCGATATTGATAATTTACCCGAATCAGGATACGTAGAGCAGCTGATCGAGGATAATTTTTTGAGTCCATTTCCACAGGTGCAAAGTACGGAAAGGCCCGATCGGGTCATTGGCGCGTTGATGGAAGGAAGGGTTGCTATTCTGCTCGACGGTACCCCTTTTGCGTTGATTGCACCTGTTACATTTAGCATGCTTCTGCAATCTCCAGAGGATTATTATGAGCGTTGGATGGTTAGCACATTGCTCAGAATGCTGCGTTTTCTTGCAGCTTTGATCTCATTATTGACACCAGCGATGTACATTTCTTTTATATCTTTTCATCCAGGCCTTATCCCAACTAAACTGGCTATTTCTATCGTTGGGGCTAGGGAAGGTGTGCCTTTTTCATCACTAGTTGAAGCGCTCATTATGGAGGTAGCGATTGAAATATTGCGAGAGGCGGGGCTTCGGCTGCCAAAACCAATTGGACCGGCCATGGGAATCGTAGGTGGTTTGATTATTGGTGAAGCGGCTGTTCGAGCGGGTATCGTGAGTCCGATTTTGGTTATTGTCGTTGCGCTAACTGCGATATCGTCGTTTGCAATTCCGCAATACAATGCTGGGATAGCGCTTAGAATGCTGCGTTTTGCTGCTATGTTCTGCGCTGCTGCATTCGGCTTGTATGGCGTAATTTTGTTTTCCTTAATGTTATGCGCTCATATTGTCAAACTTAAGAGCTTTGGCGTCCCCTATGCGAGCCCGGCAGTTCCTTATCGCGTTAAAGATTGGAAAGACTTTATTGTTCGCATGCCGATATTTATGATGAAAAAACGACCTGAAATGCTGAAGCCGAAAGACAATACTCGCATGAAGAATTGAATTTGGAAGAAGGCATTATATGAAAAAAATGTCCAATGATCGTATTACAACCATTCAAACTGCTGTGATCATTTCAAACTTTATGCTGGGTTCAGGAATTCTTACGTTGCCYAGAGCTTCTGTTGAAAAAGTTGGGACACCAGATGTATGGATATCGGTTCTGATCGGGGGAACGGTTGCCTTATTAGTAGGCGTATTTATGGCTGCATTGGCAAAATTGCATATCAATCAAACGGTGTACCAGTTTACTCAGAAGCTTCTCGGAAAATGGATAGGAGGCATAATTGGCATAGCGTTTGTTATTTATTTTTTCATGACTGCGGCTTATCAGGTGCGTGTGTTATCTGAGGTTACGGAATTTTTTCTGCTGGAAGGAACGCCTCCATGGGTCATTGTCATGGTTTTTATGTGGGTTAGCTTCTATTTGATGACCAGCGGCATTAACCCCATTGCGAGGTTATTTGAGGTCATTTTGCCGATAACTATCGTTATTTATGTATTAGTCATGTTAATGTCTTTACGGATATTCGAAATCGATCATTTGCGGCCCGTACTAGGGCAAGGAATTATGCCTGCACTCAGGGGAGTTCAAACAACCTCACTGTCCTTTCTAGGCGTAGAAATTATTTTRATTTTAACTGCATTTATGGATAATCCGAAAAAATCGGTAAAAGCCGTCGTCTATGGCACAGCGATTCCGTTCTTTATTTATTTGTTGACCGTCATTATTGTAGTTGGCGGGCTATCGATAGATGTTGTCATTACACGGACGTGGCCAACACTCGATCTTGTACGCAGTTTTGAGCTTTCTGGACTAATATTTGAAAGGTTTGAATCATTTTTTCTTGTCATTTGGATTATGCAAATCTATTCTTCTTTTGTCATTACGTATTATGCTGCAGCCTTGGGATTGTCACAAGTATTCAAAGCGAAAATGATGAAATGCTTATATTTTTTGCTGCCCATTGTATTTCTAGTTTCCACGCTTCCCAAAAATACGAGTGCTCTGTTTGTATACGGCAGCTTGCTAGGCAATACCGCTCTTTATTTGTTTGTCTCCATGACCATTATTTTGTTCAGTTTAACGAAGTGGAATAAAAGGAGTGTAAAATGATGAAGATCCACAGCAACAGCCGGGGACGATTTATACTAGCATGCCTATGTACGCTAACGCTGCTTGTCCAAACGGGTTGTTGGAGCAAGGATGAGATTGAGGATCTTGGGCTATATGTCGGAATAGCGCTTGATGTTGCCAGCAAAACGGAAATCGAGAAAAAAATGGATAAGCTGAGTACCTCTAATCGGAAAAAGGATCTGATCACCTACACGCTGCAAATTATAGATAAACAATCGGAGGGGAAAGACGGTGAATCTTCAGGCCTTGTCATGGCTAAACCATATATAAATGTTTCAGAGACAGGGGATTCACTTTTTGAAATGGTTAGAGGATTTTCTGCACGAATGGAGCGGCCTGTAATCGGTCATCATTTGAAGGTAATCGTTATAAATGAGATGTTGTCTCGAAAATACAGCATGAATAATCTTCTTAGCTTTATGTTGAGGGATAATAATATTCGGCCGAATAGCTTAATTGTCATGAGCAGCGGCATGGCTAGAGATGTATTTGAATCAAAAGGTACTAACATTATACCTTCGTTCCGTGTAATTGAGATGATCGGTAATCGTTATCGTACATTGAAGATCATACCTCCGATGTCGCTTATTGCAGTAGAGGGTAAAATGCATGCAAAGTCCAGCTATTTACTCCAAAATATTGTTGCTGCTGAAGGCGAGATTGAATTTTCAGGTGCAGCCGTTATTAAGGGGAAAACCCAAAAATTCAAAGGACTGTTATCGGAGGAAGAATTGTTAGGCATAATGTGGTTGACTGGCAAAGGCAAAGGCGGGTTAGTAAAAAGCTATGATCCTGAAACGAAGCAGGTCATTGCCTATGAGATCAAAACGCTAAAAAGTAAAATTATATCGCAGATCAAGAATGGAAAAATTAGTTTTCACGTAAATATAGAATCCGATGGCCGACTTATTGAAGAGTGGTTAATTGACAACGAACCTCTGGATCACAAATTTGTAACCAAGGCTGTACATTCGTCAGAGAAGGAAGTAAGCCGACTCGTGAATAGAGCCTTGCATAAAATTCAAAAGGAATATAAGACAGACGTTATGGGGTTCGGTACTAAACTAAGCATTTCGCATCCAAAAGTATGGCAAAAGGTTAAAAAGGATTGGGATGAAGAATTCAGTCGCATTCCGATTACTTATAGCATTAAACTGGCGATTACGGATACAGGAGCAAAACGTAAGCATTGATCGCTAATTTTGCCGAAAAAATCATCATTTCTACGTTTGAAAAACTGCGTGAAATACATATTTCACGCAGTTTGCTTTTATATCCACTTTTAAGCTATCATAATAGAGTAATGGTCACTTAAATAGAGTATGAAAATAGGTTTTTTATGGAGGATTTGCTTACGAATGGGACAACATGAGGTGACGGATAGCTACGGCTTGGAAATGGACTTATTTTCGATTTGGATGAAAAATAAAGGGATGACAAAATCCACACATCAAGCCTACATAAATGATGTTCGTTTTTTTCTACAGACGGTACATCCAACAGAAACAAAACATATTACGAAAATGGATATTATGCGCTACATGGCCGTTTGCCGTGAGAAGGGGGCAGGGGATGAGGCGCGCAATCGCAAGCTTTCTTCTTTGCGTTCATTTTTTAAAGCGTTGATCGAGATGGAGCATTTGGAAGGCAATCCTGCTGCACTTATCGCAAAGTCCAAGCAGGAGAAAAATCGTATTCCAGTTTACTTGGAAGAAAATGAACTTGAAGCGCTTCTGCAAGCTATACAGGGGAAATATTATATTCGCAATGTCGCGATTGTTTTATTAATGTCCTATGCCGGTCTTCGCGTCGGTGAGGTACACCGGATGAATGTACAGGATTTTAGGCAGGATGGATCGATTCATATTCTCGGGAAAGGGCGTAAATGGCGCGTTATCCCATTACCGGATGCGCTGCAGCATGTACTGAATGAGGCGCTTGCTGAACGCAAGGACTCCAGGCAGGGTAAGGAGCAGCCGTTTTTTGTATCGCAGTTTGGACGAAGATTATCTATACGAATGATACAGACCGTCGCTGATGAAACGATCAAGCTGCTAAAGGAGACGATGCCTGCACTTGCGGATAAAAGGCTATCGAGCCATAAGCTGCGGCATTCATTTGCAACGATGCAAATTCGCAGCGGTACAGACATTCGGACCTTGCAAGAGCTGCTCGGACACGCGAGTATTGAAACTACACAAATTTACACGCATATTGATAATAAACAGCTTCGAAATGCGATGAACAACATTTCCAGCAAAATCCCAATGAAATTTCAGAATAAGGATACATAATATTAATTATGTAAACAAAATTTGAGATTATAAAATAATGCAGCAAAAAAGCTGATGTTAGGTACATGTAGTATCTGACATCAGCTTTTTATATTAGTGGACGCCAGCTGCAACCAGCTTGCGTCTTTCTTCACGTTCTTCTGGCAGCATACGAGGGCAGGTATAACATTTCACACCATCAACACGACAATCGTACATACAGCATGAAGAGCGAAGAACGATTTGTGGACCTCCAGGTGACCACGGATCGTCGATATACCGAGGTTTGTGAACAAACGGGTTACGTTTCCGATTAAATACCTCAGCAGGCAGACCGAGAATGACCTCAAGATCGCGCTGTACAATTGTCAACAGTGACTGATCGTTCATATTATTTTTCAGAAAATCAATCACACCCTGCAATTGTCCTCCGACCTGGTTCCAGATCATGGCGGATTTCACATCGGCGCTTATGGCTACAGCTTCGACGATATCGTTAATCTCATCCTTAAAGCTAGTTCGAAAGACATTCTCTAAAAAATGCTTTCTTTCTTGTTCTTCGGTTGGCACATCAGTCCAGCGAAGCTCATTAATTTTGAAGCCCAGATGAGCATGATCATCGTGTTGCTCAAGCTGATAAGTTAAATTATGTAGCGATAAATCCAAATAACGGTTGTATTGGGCAGCAAAAAATAGATTCGTTATGCACAGATTAAAGAAGGACATGCCTACAAAGGAAGCAGCTAGTTGCATTCCCGTTGCTTGCACCATTTCTCCGGCTTTTATAAGTGTTGCATGAGCAGTTTCTTTGTCGTAAAAGCTGGTCGCTGGCAGCTCAAGCAAGGGATGAGCGGCACCTTTCGGAGAAATGTGAAAATATGTTTCTACAAGTGTAAAGTCCATGTCATGTGCCATTTATTTGTGCCCCATTTCGGTTTCTCAAAATATACTTATAGAGTAGGTTTACTCGATAATGATTATCATTATTTCACTCTATAAGTATAGGAGGGGGCTAGCGGACTGTCAATATTAATGGCTCTACAATTGCTTTGACTCGGTTAAGCCCTTCCCACATATCTCCTGGGCCATCGTATATGAGAACATAAGCACCCTTAAACCCAACTCGTTCAACCTCAGTAAGATAGGAGACTAGCTCGTCCTTATCAGGGACACCGGCATCATCATAGGTAGGCTTAACATGAACTGAGACGCTTAGCGGTGCCGTATCACCAATTTCACTGATTTTGTCCGCGCTATGATAGTTGCCGAAGTCGGTTATAAAGCCTACTGTTTTACCCGCATGCGCAAGCAGCTTAAGACTGCTTTCCGATGTCGAAGTAAGCGCTTTGAAATTTTCAGTTATAACATGAACATTTCTAGAAGCAGCATATTCAGCTAGCTCGGACAAGGAGGAAGCGGACAATTGAGTGGCAGCATCATCACTAGGTGAAGC